>WJLA01000007.1 GCA_014728765.1 Candidatus Peregrinibacteria bacterium | reverse complement strand
TCCAGAGTTGTTGGCTTTGGAGGAAGAGCTCTCTCTAAAGGTCAAGAGCCTAAATATATGAATTCTCCTGAAACTGTTTTATATCAAAAAAGTAATTTATTATATGGATATTGTCATACTAAATCTAAGATTAAAGAAGCTGATCAAGTTTTGGTGGTAGAAGGTTATATGGATTTTTTAAGTGCTTTTCAAAATGGAGTTGAACATGTTGTTGCTGTAAACGGAACAGCTTTAACTTTAAGGCAATTATCGCTTTTAAAGTCGCACACTAAAAATTTGATTTTAGGATTTGATATGGACTCTGCAGGGAAAGAAGCAGCAAAAAGAGGATATGAACTTTCTCAAGAATTTGATTTCGTGGTTAAAATGTTGATTCTTAAAGATGGCAAAGACATTGCTGAATTTTGTCTGGAACACGCAGATGAGCTAAAAAATATAATTGAAAACACAACAAATTTTACCGATTATTTATATCAAGATATTTTGTCCAAATATGATTTGAATTCCCATCAAGAAAAAAGAAAATTGATTATTGAATTTGCCGATTTTTGGAAATTAATTAAAAGCAGTTTGGAAAAAGAAGCATATGTTTCAAAACTGTCATTGGACTTGGGTTTTGAAAAACAAATAATTATTGATGAAATCAATAATTTAAAACTATCAAAAAATCATCCTGCCAAACGCAATAATGATGATAAAGTAAATAATATTCAAAGATTGACAATTTATGACAAGCTTTTAGGGTTGATGCTGGAATTTCCGAATTTATTTTTTGATACAAAAATTGATCTTGGTCAAGGTGAAATTCCTGAAAGTTTAAAAGATGTTTACAAACTTTTATATCATAAGTATACTTCCCGAGATGGCGATGGGAGTTGCGATTTTTCTGAAGTGGTTGAAGAATTAGAGTATGAGGAGCAGACTCGGGTTAAAGTATTGTCTCTATATGCGAGAGAGCACTATGGAGAAATGCCTGAGGAAAATGTAATATTAGAAATAAAGGCTCTTTATAAGTTAATGCTTGAAAAATCAAAAGAGGAAGAAAAAAGACGATTGCATAGATCTCTTATGGAAGCTGAGAAGCATGGGGATATTGCAAAAATCCAAGAAATATTAGTTAAATTAAACTCTCTGCATCAATAATTTTTAAGCTTTACCTTATGGCAAGAACTAAAAAATTTATTGTTCATCCTACAGATGACAGGTTTAATCAGTTTCCAGAAGAGGTTAAAGATTTGGTTAAAAAGGGTAGGGAGCATGGTTTTGTAACTCATCAGGAATTGATGAGGGCTATTCCAAATTTGGAAGATGATATCATGTTATTAGACGAAATATACGGTCTATTTTTGGATCTGGGAATAGAAGTGATTGATGCCAAAGATAAAATGTTGGCAACACAGGATGTCAAAGAAGTATCCAAAGAAAAAGATAAACCAGCAAAAAAGAAAGAAACTAAGTCTGAAGCTGCTTCGGCTCCAGCCAAAGAAGTGGAGCTTCGTGAAATTGCCAATGATTCAATTAGATTATATTTATGTGAAATCGGTAAAATCAATCTTTTAACAGCAAAGGAAGAGATTGATTTGGCTAAAAGAATTAAAAAAGGTGATCAATCCGCTAAATCAAAACTTGCTGAATCGAATTTAAGGTTGGTTGTAAGTATAGCCAAAAAATATATCGGAAGAGGCTTATCTTTTTTGGATTTGATTCAAGAAGGTAATATTGGACTTTTCAGAGCGGTCGAAAAATTTGATCCTGAAAGAGGCTTTAAATTTTCTACATATGCCACTTGGTGGATTAGGCAAGCTATAACAAGAGCCATAGCTGATCAGGCCAGGACTATTAGAATTCCGGTTCATATGGTGGAAACAATTAACAAATTAACTCATGCTCAAAGAAGACTTGTACAGGAATTGGGTCGTGAGCCCGATGTTGAAGAATTGGCATCAGAAATGGATATGGAAATTAAGAAAGTAAAGCATATTCTAAAAATATCGCAAGATATAGTGTCACTGGAGGCGCCTGTTGGAACTGAGGAGGATAGTAAATTGGGTGATTTTATAGAAGACGATGACGCAGTTCAGCCATCTGAATCTACTAACAGAGTTTTGATTAAAGAAAATATTCATGAAATGCTTCAATATCTTTCTCCCAGAGAAAGAAAGATTATAGAAATGAGATTCGGTTTGAAGGATGGAGTGGGTCATACTTTGGAAGAAGTTGGTCAGGAATTCAATGTAACAAGGGAAAGAATCAGACAAATTGAAGCAAAAGTGTTGCAAAAGTTGAAAGAACATCCAACAAGCGTTAAAATTCGTCCGAATTAATAATTTATTTAAATTAAAGCCATGCCAAAAAAAGCAGCAAAAAATGTTGTAAAAAAAGCAACTAAAGATGAAACAAAGAATATACTTGTAACTAAGGAAGGGTTCAAAAAGCTTAAAGATGAACTCGATTATTTGGAGAATATCAAAAGAAGAGAGGTAGCGGCTAGAATTAAAGAAGCGGTTAGTTATGGTGATTTGTCTGAAAATTCTGAATATGAAGAAGCAAAGAATGAACAAGCTTTTGTCGAGGGTAGAATCATAGTTCTGACAGAGCAGATAAAGTATGCGAAAATTATCGAACAAAAAAGTTCAAAAGATAAAACTTCTAAAGCTGACAAAATTGTTCAAGTTGGTAATACGGTTAAGATAAAAACTTTATCCGGAAAATTGGAAGGTGAAGTTTTGGAATATTCAATAGTGGGAACAACGGAGGCTGATCCTTTGAATGGTAAAATATCCAATGAATCGCCTGTGGGTTCTTCGCTTTTAGATAAAAAAAAGGGTGAGAAAGTAGAAGTTAAAGCTCCAATTGGTATAGTGGAATATGAAATCCTGGAAATATCTTAATTTTTGAATGCAAAGATACATATTCAAGCTGGTTTTTAAGGTTTTTATAACAATAATTTTTATTGTTTTATTGTTCTATATTTTAATGACCGCTAATGGTTTTAAGTATGATTTCAAGGTTAGAGATATAAGAAAAACCAGCGTTATTTATCTTGATAATAAACTTGAGGCTGATATTTATTTGGATGGAGAAAAAGTTGGTGATTATATGCCCGTTAAATTACCGGGTATTATTCCCGGCGAATACACTTTGAAAATTGAAAAAGATGGTTTTTATCCTTGGACAAGAAAGCTTTTGGTTGAAGAGAATTTCATTGAAAGAGTGGATGACATTTTATTGATACCATATGATATTGAAGAGTCATACATGAAAATTCAAGATTTGGATCAAGAGGATGTTTCATATTTTGAATTGGATGACGGATATTTATACAGTTATGGAGAGCAAATAAAGAGAGTAATTCTTGATAGTACCGGAATCGGAGATTTTCAAAAATATGAAGATCAAAAAGATGAGAATATGTTGGTTGGTAATTATAATGTTTATGTGAATTCTTACAGGATTTATATTTTTGATAATTTCAGATCGAAACTGTATTCAAGTATTGCGTTTGGTGGACAAAAAATTGATACAATAGATTTGCTTCCGGGCTTTGAGAAATTGATTAAAGTTAAACTGCAAGAAGATCAATATTTTAGAATATACTTGTTGGAAGATGGTTCATTTAAACTAGTTGAGGATCAATTGATCGATTATGAAGATGGATATCTTTTAAGAAATAATGGAGAAGTCAAAAAAATAAGCAAAGATGGTAAATTGCAATATGTAGGTAGAATTTTAGGATTGGACAGTTTTTTTGGTCAATATGGTCAGTCAAAATCTTTGATGTTTGAAAGAAATGGAAAAATCATAATTACAGATTATCAATTGGATCAAATCAGAACTTTAAATCTTGAAAATATAAATGATTTGGAAATTGTGAAAGATCAAATATTCTTTATAAAAGAAAATGCAGAATTGGGTGTGATTAATTTTGAGAAACTGGCGATTTGATTTGTTGGTATTGCTTGTAAATAAAATATCCGCTTATTGTCATGGCTATGATTGCTAATATTTGAGCATCTCTTAAGAATAATATTTTGAAACTTTCATCGCCTCTTAAGAATTCTTCCAAAAATCTGAAAAAACTATAACAGAATATACCTATTAAACTGATTATTCCGTTATTTTTAAAATCTTTTTTATTAAATATGCTAAATAAAACAATACCAATAAGTAAAGTGTAAATAGCCGCATAAATCTGTACAGGATGAATAGGAATGGCATATTGAGAGCTCTCTATAATAACTCCCCAAGGTAAAGTTGTCGGTGTGCCATAATTTCTGCCATCCAAAAATGTACCTATGTTAAAGAAAAACATGCCGAAGAAAGTGCTTGTTATAATAATATCGCTCCAACCTACAAAATTCGCTTTTTCTTTTTTTGCAAGCAGAAATAAGCTTAAAAATATCCCAATTAATCCTCCCCATGCAGATAAGCCTTTATCCCAGATATAGAACATTTCAAGCAGTTTTCCAAAATCGAATTGTAAAATGAAATATTGATAATTTTTGATTATGAAGAATAATCTTGAAAAGATGATTCCTGTAAAGAAAATTGCAAGACTGTTGTTAGCAAGAAAAGCAATTTTGACCTGTCTTTTCTTAGCTAGATTGTTGATTAATAACAAGATAACAAACATACCTAAACCCAGCATTACCCATAGTGAATAAATTGTGATCGGTTCTATATGTAACAAAACAGGTAGCATGTTAGAAATTCAAATTAATTAATAAACTTGAAAAAACAAATAACATGAAAATAATTGGAGTTGAGTATTTTTTTCTTTTGAAAAACTCTATTTTGATTCCTAAGAAACATACGAAAAGGAATAATGTAATGAAAAAATATTTTATAATCGATGTCTGAAAGATTTGGTTGAATCTGGAATCCATTAAGAACGGAATTTCTTTGCTGTTTGCATAAATAGTTATAAAATAGTAGACAATATATATTCCCAGTACCCAACTTGCCAGTCTGTAAATTTCAAGCAGGACTATTTCAAAGCTGGTATATTCAATATTTTTTAGATTTTCTTCATTGAGTCTTTTTTGCAGTTCTTTTAACTGTTTTTTTAACTCTTTCTTTTTTTCAGAATTAACTTTGATTGTTTTTCTTGTTTCCGCTTTGAATCCAGGATCTTTAGCTTTGAAATAGATTATCCAATATTGTTTAATTTGTTCACTTAAATTGTTGATCCTTTCTTTTAATTCCAGTAATTCTTTTGGAGGATTGGCCGGCCCAAAGAAAGGTATTAGAAGTCCATTTATAAACTGTTCGAAAGTGTTCGGATTTTCATTTTGCGCTATATGTTTCAATCTCCAAATTCTTATTTGTTCAAAAAGATCGATTTGAGCCGGATTATTAACTTTGTTAAGCTCCATCATCATGGTTTTTGCTTCTAAAGTTAATTGATTTTTTTCGGTTCTTCTTTGTTCAGTATGTATGAATATTTCTTCTTTTTGAATATACTCAAGCAGTTCAATGCAAGTATCTTTGATGTATTCAAGATTTGTGCTGTGCTGAATGCGTAAAATTTTATCAACAAAATATTTTATTTTTGCTTTAACTTCAGGTCTGAGTTCTTCTTTGTATTGTGTAATGAAATCATTTACTCTGTTAAGTACAAATTTGACTTGGTTTTTTAAAACTTCTTGCTTTTTCTGAAATTCCAGTTGATCCAATTGCTGTTTTTGCTGCTGAGCTTGGAATTCCAGCTGCTCTTCTTCCAGACGATCTTTAAGTTCATCAATACCTACAGCTATAGCTTTTTGTTTTTCTTCTTCAGTTAGATTAGCTTCATAAAGTGCTTTGACATCGAATTGATATTCGGATAGTAATCGCTTGTAAACAGGATAAATGTCTTCTCCTTCAATTGTTCCGACAACTTTTTTTCCATTTTTATCAATTGCTTGAAATTCATATCTATGAATATTTTCATCTGAATCGGAAATAGATTGTTCTGAGATTTCAGATTCGGTTTGCTGAATTGATAATATTGAAAATCCAAGTCCATTTAATTCTTGTCTCGCTGTTGCTTCGTCCGGAGCATTGATTGATCCGTTTAATTGCTTGTTTTCCTTATTTATAACTGTATATGTGTATTTCGGCATTTAGTTTTTTTCTGTTTTGATGGCTGTTTCGATTAGGCCTACAAATAGAGGATGAGGCTGGTATGGTCTGGATTTAAACTCGGGATGAAATTGACAGCCAACCATGAATGGATGATCTTCAATTTCTACTATTTCCACAAGATTATCACGATTATTGATTCCAGCAAAGACTAGTCCTTTTTTTTCGAGCTTTTCTTTAAATTTATTGTTAAATTCATATCGATGGCGATGTCTTTCAGTGATGTTTTCTTCTTTGTAATATTTGTGAGTTTTCGTGTTTTTGGTAATTTTACAAGGGTATGCGCCAAGTCGAAGTGTGCCGCCTTTGGATCTGAATTTGTTTTGTCCGGGAAGGAAATTAATAACATAATATTTTTTATCAATTTTTCCTTCATCATCAAATTCTTCAGAAGTATATTTATCATCATTAAAAGCATATCTTGCAAAATCCAGTGTTAAAATCTGCATCCCTAGACATATGCCAAGGTAGGGGACATTATGCTCTCTACAGTATTTAGCTGTTAAAACTTTACCTTCCGTTCCTCTTATTCCAAATCCTCCCGGAACAATTACTCCCGCAGCAGATTCTAAATCTGACCACGCTTCTTGATCTCCGTTTTCCAGTTTTTCAGTATCGAGCCAAATCAAATCAAGTTCTCTGTTTTGATGATAACATGCACTTTTTAACGCTTCAATAACACTTAAATAAGCATCATCCAGACCGGTGTATTTGCCGGCCAATGCAATTTTAATTTTTTTCTTCTTTGCCTTAATGGTTTCGCTTAATTGTTGCCAATTTTGAAGTTTTGGTTTGACTTTGCCAAGTTTCAATTTATCAGCAATTAGCTGCGTAACATTGTATTTGTTGTAATCTAGAGGAATATTATAAATAGAAGAAATAGTTTGTGCCGGGATAACAGCTTCTTCTTCCACATCACAAAAAAGCGCAATTTTTTTTGTTAGCTCTTTTTTGATCGGTTTATCAGCTCTTGCCAGAATAATATCAGGTTGAATACCGATTGATCTAAGTTCACGAACAGAAGCTTGTGTGGGTTTGGTTTTTAATTCTTTTGCACCCTCAAGATAAGGTAATAATGTTAAATGAACAAAAAGTGTGTTTTCATGTCCCAGTTTAAATCTTAATTGTCTGATTGCCTCAACATATGGTAATCCTTCAATGTCTCCTGTAGTTCCTCCTATTTCAACCAACACAATATCCGCTTTAGATGATTTTCCGGCGTCTAAAATTTTTTTCTGAATGGCATTGGTAATATGCGGAATAATCTGAATGGTTCTGCCTAAATATTCTCCTTTTCTTTCATTGGCGATAACTTCAGAATAAATTTTTCCGGTTGTGACAGACGACATATTGGTTAAGTTTTCCCCAATAAATCTTTCATAATGTCCCAAATCAAGATCTGTTTCCGAACCATCATCCAGAACATACACTTCACCGTGTTGAAATGGACTCATAGTACCGGGATCTACATTAATGTATGGATCTAGTTTTATTGAAAAAACTTTAAAACCGCAAGCTTTGAGAAGAGCACCAATTGAAGAGGCAGCGATACCTTTTCCAAGAGAGGAACAGACACCGCCTGTAATAAAAATATACTTTGTGTTTGTCATATTAAAAAATTAGACCAATTGTTTTTTTGACTTTTGCTAGCTGTTTTTGAGCTTTTACTCGAGCTTTGTTTGCGCCTTCTCTTAAAACGTCCTCAATGTAGCTCATATTTTTTTCCAGTTCAATTCTTTTTTCCCTGAAAGGACCAAAGTATTCTAAAAGCTTATTTAAAAGTAATTTTTTTGCATCGCCATAGCCATAGCCACCTGCTAAATATTTATCTCTTAAGTTTGCAATTTCCAAATCAGATGCAAAATATGAATAAATTTTGAAAACGTTGCATGTTTCCGGATTTTTGGGATCTTCCAGAGGGATAGAATCAGTTTTAATACTCATTACTTGTTTTTTCAGCTTATTTTTATCTGCAAAAATTTCAATGGTATTTCCATAAGATTTACTCATTTTTTCACCATCCGTGCCTATGATTGTTGCAACTTCTTTAGGAGTATATTCTTGTGGAAGTTTGAATAAATCTACACCGTAAGTTGAATTAAATTTTTCAGCAATGTCCCTTGCTATTTCAACATGTTGCTTTTGATCTTTTCCGACAGGTACCAAATCTGCATTATAAAGCAAGATATCGGCTGCCATTAAGATAGGATATGTAAATAAACCGATTGTGGGATCTTTTTTCTTTTTGGATAAGGCATCCTTCCACGCGTGAGCTCTTTCCATCATGCCAAGAGGTGTAATACAACTAAAAATCCAGGTTAATTCCGAATGTTCAGGCAAATCACTTTGACGGTAAAAAATTGTTTTGCTCGGATCAAGACCAAGGGCCATATAGTCTAATACCACTTCCAGAATATTCTTTTTAAGTCTGTTTTTATCTTTGATAGTTGTTAACGCATGTAAGTCTGCGACAAAAACATAATTTTCATTATCATTTTGAAAATCAATGCAGTTTTTCATTGCTCCCAGATAATTTCCCAGATGTGGACTTCCACTTGATTGGATTCCCGATAATACTCTTTTCATATTGTTATTTAAACAGTGAATTTAGGGTCTACATCAATTTTTATATCATTTTCCAATAGATGATGTAAATTTTTTATGAATTTTTGTGGATTTTTGCCGGAAAGTAGAATAATCCAACGGAATTTATTTTTCAATTTGGGGATTAAGGCAGGGTATACATTAATATTAAAAATGTCCTCATTTTTATTTGTTTCTAATTTTTGTGAAAGTGCTTGAGCTCTAAAATAAGCTTTTTGTTGATCTTTGTCTTCAATAGTTAATTTAACAAGTTTACTGAAAGGCGGAAATCCCATTTCTTGTCTTTGTGAAAGTTCTTGATTATAAAATCCCAAATAATCGTGATTTAAGGTAGCTTTAATTGCCGGATGGTCAGGCATATAGGTTTGTATTATAACTATACCGGGCTTTTCTCTACCTGATCTGCCAGCAACTTGGGTGAACAATTGAAATGCTTTTTCTGAACTGCGATAGTCCGGTATGGTTAAAGAAGTGTCGGCAAGCATTATTCCCACTAATGTTACTCCTGGTATATGTAATCCCTTTCCGATCATTTGAGTGCCTATCAAAATATCTCCATTATTTTTTTTGAAACTTTGATAAATCTCTTCGAAGCTGTTTTTGGTTTTGGTTGTATCTTTATCTGCTCTGAGTAAAATTGCGTTTGGAAATGCTTTTTTTGTTTCGTCTTCCACTTTTTGTGTACCAATACCAATATATTTTATGCTGATACTGGAGCAATTTGAACAATTTTTTGGCATTTTTTCAATTTTTCCGCAATGATGACAAATCATTCTTTCTGCTGATAGTAGGCTTTCTTCAAGATTGATTTTACTGTGATAGGTGTAAGCAATTTGACAATTGGGACACTTTTCGACGTGACCACAATCTCTGCAGATAATAGCTGATGCTGCCCCTCTGCGGTTTAAAAACAGTATAGATTGTTCGAATTTTTGAAGATTTGCAGTAAGCTTATCCAGTAATTCATGGCTGAAAATACTAAAATTTCTTTTTTTTAATTCTTCTCTCATATCTACAATTTTAATTGGTGGAAGTGATTGTTTTGTCATTCCAGCTCTTTCTGTGAGCTCGATTAATTCATATTCGCCTTGTTTAGCTTTATAATAATTTTCAATAGATGGAGTTGCAGACCCCAAAATTATTTGAATATCTAACATTTCCGCAATTTTTTCCGCAATTGTTTGAGTGTTATATCGAGGAGATTGTTCTTGTTTGTATGAATCCTCATGTTCTTCATCAATGATAATTTTGCCCAAATTAATGAAAGGGGCAAAAATGGCTGATCTTGATCCTATAATAATATTCAGTTCACCATGATGGATTTTTTTCCAGAATTTCTCTTTTTGAGTTGGCGTTAATTTGGAATGAATAATTGCGATGTTTTTTCCGAATTTACGTTCAAAGTTATTAACTGTTTGAGGAGTTAGAGATATTTCCGGAATCAAAATCAAGACTTGTTGTTGTTTTTTTATATTTTGATCGGTTAATTGTCGATAAATTTCAGTTTTTCCAGAGCCGGTTATGCCGTGTAATAAGCATATCCTTTTTTTTGACTTCGAAATTATTTCCAAGGCTTTTTGTTGTTGTTGATTAAGTTTAAACGGTTTTTCAATTTTGCTTTGAACAATTTTTTCATCAGCAAGAGCTTTGATATTTTTTTTATTAAAAAAACTACTTGGAATAAACAATTTCAAGACTTTATGTAGGGGGCAAAGATAATAATTGGAAATGAATTTAATCAATTCTATTTGATAAGGTTGCAGTTCAGGCGTATTCTCAATTTTTCCAATGATGGATTTGGTTGGATAATTAGGTTTAATATTTTTAATTTCAAAGATTAAACCTTTTGTTTTACCTTTTCTGAGTGGAATTTCAACTAACTGCCCAACTTGATAGCTTTTATCAGGAACTTTGTACGTTAATGTCGAAGATTTAACACCAATTTTTTGATTGGGTATGACTTCTGCATAAAGCGTTGACATTTTATAAAATGATTATATAATTCTCTCTTAAAAAATTATCAATATGAATCGTTATAATTACTTTAGTGAAAAAGCGGCACTTGAACAAGAGATGCTTATAAGTTTAAGAAGCAATTCTGAATTTTTGTTGCAAACTTATTTAAAGGATGGAATTGAATCAGTGTTTAATAGGTTAAATTGTTCCATGGAATGGCAAAAAAAACTACTATTTGATTTTTTGGTTTTCGAATTGAATGCTATTCACAAACTGATTGAAGAAAACAATGGCTTTTTTTTATCAATAATCGGTAGAGGTGAGGGTTCGGTGATCAGGAAAATGTTAGGAATTGAAGGTAAAAAGTATGATTTAAAATGGCTTGAAATATTAAACTTATTGAATGAATTTTATCTACAAAAGGTTTTAAATGAAAAGCTTGAAAACTTTGCTTGTAGTGTTTTCTTTGAAATGTTAAATAGAAAATACGATAGAATCAGAAGAAATGACAATTCCGCTAATTAGTTTATGCGTCTAGATATTTTTTTAGTAAAAAATGGTTTTGTAAAGAGTCGGGAAAGGGCTAAAGATTTGATTTCGAAAAAGCACGTTTCTGTTGATGGAATAATCATCAGTAAGTGTTCACATAACGTTTCGGATAATTCTGAAATTAACCTCAAATCTTTAGATATTCCATTTGTTAGTAGGGCGGGATTAAAGCTTCAAAAAGCTTTGGAGAGTTTTAAAGTTATTGTTAAAGATAAAATATGCCTTGATATTGGAGTTGCAACCGGTGGTTTTACGGATTGTTTGTTACAAAATGGTGCCAGCAAAGTGATTGCTATCGATGTTGGAGATGGTCAATTGGATAAAAAACTTGTAAGTGATTCCAGAGTTGAATTTTTAGCTCATACTGATGCAAGAAATTTTAAGTTAAATCGGAAAATAGATTTGGTAGTGATTGATATTTCATTTATTTCGATAACAAAAATTATTGATAATTTAAAGCATAATATTCAGAATGAAACTGATATTATTGCTTTAATCAAACCGCAATTTGAATATGACAAAAAACATCATGGCATAATTAGTGATTCTGAGGTTAGAAATCAATTGGTGGAAAAAGTTAAAAAAGAGTTTATTGAAAGAGGTTTTATTTTGAAAAATCAAGTTGAAAGTCCGATTCTTGGTAAAGGTGGAAATAAGGAAATACTTTTTTTATTGAAACTTGAATTGAATACTAGTCCAAATCAGTAGAGTCTATGATAAAATAATGTTCTTCTTCATTTCCGTCTATATCTACTATGTGGCTTCTGAAGGCTGTTTTTTGTTCCGGTAGATATTTATAAAAAGTAACGTCTACAGCCTTGGTATCTTCACCAAGTCTATCTTGATTGATATGATTATCGCTATCTTCTCTTTCACTTCGGTTAAGATTTTCATATTCTTCTTTGCTTATTTCTTGAAAGTTAGGGCTTGATGCTTCATAAAAAGCCTTTAACTTCAGCCAATATTCTTTATTAGTGTCTGCAACGAAATATTCTCCAGCCATATATAATGTTAAATTGTTAAGAATTATAACTTTGAACCAAGTTGTCAGCAAATAATAATTTTGATATGCTTACGTTGTTTTATTTCTATAACAAAAATAAATATGTCTGATGAAATTAGAGTGACTACAGGGAATTTTAAATATGCTGGTTTTTGGATTCGCTTATTGGCGCTATTGATTGATAGTTTAATCGTTTCACTTTTGATGTTATTGTTTTTTGGTTCTCAAATTGGAGTATTGTATTCTGGAGATCCTGAATTGATAATGGTGGCGATGTCGACAACTACACCTTTATTGGCTATTGTTCCAATTGTTTATTATATTTTATTTTGGACACTGCTTTCAACAACCCCTGGTAAAATGATTTTAAAGCTAAAAATAGTAAATTATGAAGGTAATAAAATTTCATTCGGACAATCTGTTTTGAGATATATTGGCTATATGTTAAGTGCCATAGTTTTGTATATTGGATTTATTTGGGCAGCTTTTGACACAAAAAGGCAAGGTTGGCATGATAAAATTGCCAAGACTTATGTTGTAAGAAAATAGATGGTAAATAAAAAAACAGTCTGATTTTAAGACTGTTTTTTTTTATGATCTGTACTCAAAGTGTCCTCTTTTCGGGGTAAAGATCAATGGTGCACCAGGAGGGATTCGAACCCCCGACACCCGGTTCCGAAGACCGGTGCTCTATCCAGCTGAGCTACTGGTGCATTTTGCAGGATTTTATATTAAATTTCTGGATTTGTCATACTTTTTTTGTTATAATGGAAAGAATTAAAAAAGATTATGTCAGCATTAAAAAAGGTTTCAAAAGGTAAATTTTTTCTATATCTATCTGCCATTTTAGCGGCGGTGTTATTAATTGTGATGTGGTATGCTTCTGATGGTGCGGTGCTACAAGGAAACTTGGACGCAATATCTGATATACAAAATAGAAATCAAGATGTAGCTAATCAATTTGATATAATTGAGTCTGATATTAATACGATAAAGGCAAATATTGAGGAAATCAGGCAATCTGTAGCAGAGATTCAAGATAGACAAGATGTTAGTTATCCAAATTTCACGTTAAAGTTAGAAAATCTGGAGTCTAGAATAGAAAATCTTGAAATAAACTTCGTTGATTAATTGAAAATTTAAAAAGAACCTTCCTTGAATCAAGGAGGGTTCTTTTATAT
>WJLA01000030.1 GCA_014728765.1 Candidatus Peregrinibacteria bacterium | reverse complement strand
TATAGAATATGGATTTATTCATTCTGCAGCAAATTTTGACCCTCAAGCATTCGATTTATTTTTTGTGGATTTAAGTGATCCGTCTGCTGAACTTGTAATTAGTAGATGTAGCTCAAAGTGCATAGCCTTTGGAACACCTAACAATGTTCAGGTCTTGGATAAAGCAATAAATGCCGGGTGTAAGGCTGTTTATAAAAATGGTCAATTTTTCAAAAAAGTACTACCCAATTTAAATAAAAAGTTCATTTAAGATTTGAGGTTTCTTTTTTTATAAAAAAAGATTGATATTTGCTGAGCTTTTGTTTAGAATCGTCTGGCAAAAGTGATTCGAATGATTTTGATTTTGAATGCTTCACAAAGCTCGAACCGTTCCCTAAAAATTCGCGGGTATAGTATAACGGCTATTATGACAGTCTTCCAAACTGTAGATGCGGGTTCGATTCCCGCTACCCGCTCCAGTAAAAAAATCAGCTACAAATACCGGAGAGAACATAAGATTTAGCTATAATTTGCTCAAGGAGAGTGGGAAAAATGATTGAGCTAGGTTTTTCTAAGCTACTCTGAATGATTACATAAAAAATATAGGAAGACTAATTTTAATTACATTTGAAGATAGTAGATTTTTTAGTAGAAATTATTATGAAGGCTATTAGCTTTTTGTTGTTTTGTGTTTTTTATAAATTTAAAAATTCTCTTAAAGCATTTATAATTTCTTCTGGAGTAGTGCCTGTAAGTGAAATTGGCTCCGCTCTCATTTCAATTATTTGATGGTCACCACCATCCTCTTTTTCTGTGAAGCCAAAATGAGCTGGAAGTTCTCTAATTAATGCTGGATCTTCTAGCATTAAAACTGGTGTTATGAGGCTTTTTACTTCGTCAATTTCAATAAAAACTTCCCCTGACTCGTCTGAAAAAACCTTTGTGCCATCAACTATATCAAACTGTGGTGCAAATTCCCGGCATAAAAAATCTAACACTTGATCGAGTGATGTTTGTGAGATTTCTGTATTTTGTAAATTTTGATTCATAATATTCCTAGTTGAGGCCCCCGCCCTTGGAGGGCGGGGGCACTGATTTGGCTTGTGTTGGCCTAGTTGAGGTTATCGAGAATCCTGACGGTGATCTCCTTGGTGCCGAGGATCAAGTCGCTGGGTGTGTTTTGCTCCCTTATGTCAGCGGTGCGAAAGCCATCGAAAAGAGTTTTCTGAACAGCCTGTTCGATGGCATTGGCACCCTTGACCGCTCCGAGATGGCGAAGCATCATGGCTGCGGTGAGGATGCGGCCGATCGGGTTAGCCACGTTCTTGCCGGCCAATTCCGGAGCCGTACCGGCGCCGCTTTCGAACATGGCAGCATCGGTGTCGGGATTGATGGACGAAGAGCACATCATACCCATGGAGCGAAGTGCTCCTGCCCCAGCATCGCTGAGAATGTCGCCGTGTTCGTTACCGCAGGCAATCACCCCATGGAGCGAAAACGGATTCTGGATGAGGTTGGCCGCTGCCGCGTCGACATAGACTGACCCCTTAACATCCTCCTGCTTGGCGGAGACTTTGTTGAAGACTCTCCGCCAGAGCATGTAGCGAGCCATGATGTTGGCCTTGTCGATTGACGTGACCGGAAGATCCCTCTCCTTTGCGTAGGCGAAGACCGCTTCGAAGTAGCGCTCGAGACTGGAGCTTTTGTAGTAGGACATGTCGATCACGCGTTCTTCTTCGCCAGTGACTTCACTCTTCTGACGAAGACCGAGAGCCTTCATTGCTGATTGGATAGAGTCAGACATCATCCCGAACAAGTTGCGGGTGCCGAAGTAGCTGTCCTCGAGCAGGAAGCGGACGAAATGTAATTCCAATCGCTGTCCCGGATGTTCCTGGAAGTGTCGCGGATGGATGTTCGAGAGATCCTGCATGCAGTCCCAGAAGATCATCGGACGGATGTTGAGCAGCAAGCCCATCTCGTCGCGAAGCTTCAAGAGGCAACGCCCCTCAGGCTTCATCTCGGGATGCTCCTTGCCGATGGTGTTGTCGAACTTGGGGTCGCCTACGCCTCCGAAGAAGAGAGTCTTGAGCCTGACGGCCGTTTCGAGCGAGGACTGTGGAATGGTGTCGCCGTACTTTTCGTAGGCGGCCCAGCCCATGGAAGCTTCGTGCCAGTTGATCTGGTAGCCGTCCATTCCTGCCGCGACTTCTGCCACCTCTTTGGCGCAGAGCATCATCTCCGGTCCGGACCCATCACCCATTGCAATTGCGATATTCAGTTCTTTCATTTCTTGTCCCTTTCGTGGTGTGAAATCATTGACCATCATAAAGACGGCCACAAGCCTATATGTCTTTGAACCTCTAACATGAACCTATAGGATTCGAAAGAAGACCGAAGTATAGCAAATGAAATTTTTAATAGCAAATTGTAAATGTTTGTGTAATATTTAAAGAAAATACTTCTCAGATAACATAAACTTAAAAAAGAAGTAATGCGACATACCAAAAAAAACTAACATAAGATTAATGAGAAATATTAATACAAACTCAGGAATTTCTGATGCATATCCTAGTGAATTGTCTAAAGTCGAAATTTTATCGCATGATGAGTTTTTAAAGTTTTTAATTGAGGCGAAAAGTGGTAGTAAAGAGGCTTTAGAAAAATGTACAAAATCTTACCTTCGCTTTGTTGTTAGCATTGCCAGCAGATTTCTTCATCGAAAAGGAAAGCTGGATCTGGAAGATTTGATACAGGCAGGAAATATCGGGCTTACAGAAGCTCTTTGGCGTTTTTCTGATGAGTACGACTGCCATTTTACAACATATGCATACTGGTTTATTCAAAAAGAAATAATTAATTGCATAGATAATCAAAGTCGCACAGTGCGCATTCCAAATAGTACCCAGAAAGCACTTGGTGATCTTCATTGGTATCATTCCGGTGATCTTGCCGCAAAATTAGGCCGAGATCCTACAGAGGAGGAAATAGTTGAAAGTTATACGAAAATTTCAGGCAAAAAAGAAAGGCGTGTGAGAGAGCTTTTTGAGCTAAAAAACTGTAGATTCACCAGTTCAATTTATGAAAACTTTGGTCCGAATGAAATAACTCTCGAAGAAACCCTGACCTCAGATGAGCCCGGAAGTTGTGAATTTGAAGAACAAGTGCTAAAAAAAATTGAAGCTGAAACTATTATTAAAATTGCCAATCAGCTTCCTAAAAGGCAAAAAAAGGTTCTAGAAATGCGCTTGAAAAACATGACTCTTGAAGAGATTGGTAAGAAAGTAGGCTTAACAAAAGAAGGGGTAAGACAAATAGAGAAAAAAGCTGTTCGATCACTAATTGGAATAATTGGAGAAAATAAAGCTTGAAAAAAATATTTATCTGATTAACTATAATAAAAATTTAACAGCCAGATTTTGAAAATAGAAAACAGCATTAGTTGGAATGATGTATTTGATTTGCTCATTCCACGAGAAGCAACTCTTAGAGAGTTGTCAGAACAAAAAAACAATAATCCTGAAATAAAAAACATTTTGCGTATTGTTTCCGCTACAATTGAGGATTTAAGAAGGATTCAAAAGCAAACCGAATTGTCGGCGTCTTCACTATATGATGAGTATCAGGATATCAAAAATGGGATTCTTCCCGAGGTTGAGAGAGTCATAGAACTATACTCATAATAATTAAATTTATAGGATTACCCGCCGCTTTACATGCGGCGGGCCATGTTGTGAGAGTGCGTTGTGTAGGCTAGGTACTGTAGGGTAAGTTAGCAAATTCAAGACCGTGCTTAATCACACGCATCAGATGATACCAATGCATCTGCAATTCGTAGTCGGGATCGTTTCGAACCGCTTCTGCTGTTATTGACACTGAGAAGTTTGCCGGCTCTTTATTCGAGGTAAATTTGTGTATTTTGTCCCTTGAAGAGAAAGCGTGATCTTGCCCATGATCACAGCCAATCATGATGACGAAATTTGAAATAACGTCATCCTCGATCGTATGTGATAATACAAATCCGCCAGTTTGTTGGAATTCAAAGCCGGCCTCAGAAATCGCAATTGGACCGAAGATCCAACAAGGAATGACTAATTGCTTTGTGGTAAGCATCCCATTTATTGTAATTTGGTCAAGAACACCGAGAGAAATTCGATTGTCGGGATCGATAAGCTTCATGATTTCATAGTGCGACCTCCGAGGTGTATCGCAATCTGTAACCTTAATATAATATGCAGCCGAGGATTCGACCTGTTTTATTTCAATGTGGCAAACATCTCCATACACGAACTTCCCGTTATGAGCTAGTTGGTATCTTGCTGAGTTCTCAATTTCTTTTACGACTTTCCTGGCTACCGAGTCAGAAGTGTCAAGATGTTTGACAAAGAAAGCAATCAGAGCATTTACTGCTTCATCAATCATTTGATTAAGATAACAGGAATTAAAGATTCGGGTTTGAGATGAAGTTTTACAGTTAAATTCAAACATTTTTTCTCCTGGGATGGATTTGGGCTTTTGTGGCCCCTCATGTGGTTATGAGAAGTGTATCATCTGCTACACTCCCGAAATGCTTTGTCAAAAAAGTATTTCGGAAATGTAGCAAAATTTCAAAGATCTGGCTTATTTATACTTTGTTTTTTGATTTTGTCAATTCTTATGCAGCATTATTAACCATGATTCTTCAAATAAGTTATGGTTAATATAAAAATCTTGTGTTATTCGATGATAAATTTAAACCATTTGTTTCTTCCAAATTTTAGAATGGTGCCATTTTCGATGATTGTTCCCGGATATTTATCAGGAATTTCCTTTAATTCATATTGGCCGTCAGAATGTAGTTCTACAATTTTAACACCATTTTGTTTGAGAATATCTCGAATCATTTTTGCAGGCTGGCCTGTGGCTATGGTAAGAGCTTTTAGAACTGTCGGCTCAGCATCAGTCGGAATGTTAAATTCCGGAACTTCGCTGGAAAGCTCTAATTTGGATCTTTTTTCCAAATATTCTTTTTGGGCGTGACTAGCAGCTGCTTCTCCATGAAATTGCTTGACGATTAGCCAAGCTAATCTTTGTTTGTATTTGATAGGATCACTTTGCCAATTAGCTTTGACATCGTCCAGCTCAGCTTGCTCACAATTCGTGTAAACTTCAAACCATTGTGGTATCAAATTATCAGGTAAAAGCATTGTTCTATTATATTTCTCCTGAGCTGAGTGACTAAGTCCAACATAATTTCCAATGCTTTTGGATTGTTTATTTTTACCGTCCAATCCCAAAGTGATTTTGGTGCAAAGAATGGCTTGTTTTTCTTGTCCTGCCGCTTCTTGATAAATCCAGGCCATTTTTTCATTAAACATTTGATCTGATCCGATAATCGTTAAATCTGAATCCAGCTCTACTGAGTCATAACCTTGCAGAATTGGATATAAAAACTCTGACATCATGATTGGCTTGTTTTCCTCTATTCTTTTCTTGAACATATCTCTTGAAACCAGTTGTGAATGAGTCACTTTGCCAAGTAATTGAAAAAATCCACCCAAAGTTACAGTTCCATGTTGATCAGGGGTACCAAACCAATTGGTATTATCATGAATTTCAAGGGCCTCTTCATCAAATCTCAAAATCATTTTTACCTGATCGATAAAATTTTTTTTGTTTTTCTCAATTTCAAGATTACTGCTTTGAGTTCTGGCAACAAGCCTACCAGTTGGATCTCCTACAAGAGTAGTAAAACCACCAAGCAGAAAACAGACTTTATGTCCTAAATCTTGCAAAGCTCTCATTGCTCTTAAATTAACCCCATGCCCCAAATGTAGAGTTTGCGCAGTGATATCGGCACCAAATTTTATTCGTAGTTGCTTACCGCTTTTTAATAGTTTTTCAAATTCTTTTCTTTCAGTCAAAGAAGAATCCCAATCTACGATTCTATTAAAAAATTCAAGTGTTGAATTGATTTTGTTTTGCATTTTCTACTCATTTATAAATTATCAAAATTCTAGCAAATGCAAGGAAGAAGTAAAGTTTAAAGGAATTTGAATAAAGATTTGAAATATTTCCAGATCTGCTTCAGTATATCAGTAAAGTTTTATTAAAATTGAATGAAAGTTCTTTGTGTAATCAATCCGGCTTCGGGAAAAAGCACCCCCATACTCTCTGCTTTTAATAGTTTTTTTAATGAAAACAAAATTGAATGGGACATATTTATAACCGGTCATGACGGTTTTGATTGCAAGGGATATGATGCCGTAGTGATATATGGAGGCGATGGCACAGTCTGTGAATATCTGGATAAAGTTGATTGTCCGGTTTTGATTTTGCAGGGTGGAACCGCGAACTTGATAGCAAAAGATATTGGCATCCCCAACAAAATTGAAGATGCTTTGAAAATATTATTGAAAAAAAACATCAAAGCTTTTGACTCATTTTTGGTAAATGGAAGAAAAGCATATTTGAGATCATATTGTGGTCCGCCTACAAGAATGATGAAAAATGTGCAAAGAGAAGATAAGAATTTGCTTGGTTTGGCTGCCTATTTGAATGCGATAATTCAAGGTACAAAATTTGAATTTACAAAGTATCAAATTGAAATAGATGGACAAAAAAAAGAAATAGATACTAACATTTTTATCGTATCAAACTTTGCTGCCTTGGGCTTAGCACAAATAAAACTTGATCAAAGAATAGAAGCTGCTGATGGAAAATTGGATCTTTTGATTATGAATGATCCTCTTTCATTATCACGAAAACATTGGAAATTCAAAAAAATGACAGTTAAAACAGACCAAAAAGCGCTTTGGTCAATTGATGATTCTTTTGAAGAGTTTGATCACGTTACCTTCGAAGTGGTGCCGAAAGACTATAAACTATTTTTACCATGAAATTAATTAACTGGATTATTATAAAGTGGCAACTTGTGATGGATTGGTTTTCCAGACATTTGTTTGGTCATTCTATTCTATCATCAGTAAAAGTTACGCCACATGTTTATTTGGGTGGTTCATTCACCGCTGAAAATCTAAAGCGTATAAAAAAATGGGGAATTACTGCTGTTGTAAGCATGCGAGAAGCAGAACCTCCTCTTGGAATAAAAACTTTGCATTTACCGACAAGAGATGGACATGCACCAACACCTGAAGATTTGGAAGAAGGGGTGGAATTTATCAGAAAAGAAGTGGCCAAGGATGGCAGAGTATATGTTCACTGTAGAGAAGGAATAGGACGGGGCCCGACCATGATGATTGCATATTTAATCAGTATCGGATATGGTTTGGATGAAGCTATTAAACTAATTAAAAAGGTAAGAGTGTTTATTAAACCTACCACTCCACAAATAAACGCTTTAAAAAAATATGAGCAAAAGATTGAAAAAAAAGGTACAGTCCATCCTGAAGAAAGCTGATATAGTTGTTGATGGAAATAGACCCTGGGATATTCAAGTGTTTGATGATGATATATATAATGACCTTCTTAAGAGGGGTAACCTAGCTCTGGGAGAAGGGTATATGGATAAAAAATGGGAAGTAAAATCTGTTGATCAGCTAATTTACAGGTTGCTTAAAACTCGATTGGATAAATATGCCGGTCAAGATTTAAGTATAGTTTTATATGTACTCAGTACTAAGCTTTTTAATTTACAGAATATCAAGAGATCAAAAATTGTAGGTGAAGTTCATTATGATGTAGGAAATGACCTTTACCAGAAAATGCTGGATAAAAGAATGAATTATAGTTGCGGCTATTGGAAAGATGCAGAGAATATAGATCAGGCTCAAGAAAATAAATTGGACTTGATTTGTAGGAAACTGAAATTAAAGCCCGGAGACAGAGTTCTGGAAATCGGGTGCGGATGGGGTGGTTTTCTTAGTTTTGCCGCGGAAAAATATGGAATTAACGGTATTGGAGTTACAATATCCAAAGAACAACATAAATTGGCCTGCGAAAGACTGAAAGGATACCCTGTTGAAATAAGACTTCAGGATTATCGTGAAATCAATGAAGAAAAATTTGATTATGCTGTTTCAATAGGCATGTTTGAGCATGTTGGTCCAAAAAATTATCGGGAACATATGGAAGCCGTTGCTCGAAATTTGAAAGAAGGAGGGCTTTATTTGCTACATACTATTGGTGGAAATAATTCATCTTCAAAAACAGACAGATGGATTGATAAGTATATTTTCCCAAATTCTAAATTACCATCTGCAAAAGAAATCACTGAAGCAGCTGAAGGAATATTTGATCTTGAAGACTGGCATAATTTCGGAGTTAATTATGATAAAACTCTGATGGCTTGGTATGAAAATTTTGAAAAAGCTTGGCCGGAATTGAAAGATTCATACGATGAAAAATTTTATCGTATGTGGAAATATTATTTACTTTCTTGTGCCGCTTCTTTTAGAGCAAGGTATAATCATCTTTGGCAAATAGTTTTATCAAAACCCAATCTGGAAAACGGCTATGAATCAGTTAGATAAATAACATCGTCTAAAGAGTTGGGCCCGGTCTTAGCTTTGAGCCAAAACCGGGCATTGATTGTTTAGGATCCCCTCTTCTAAGGGATAACTGTCAGCTGGACGTCATTGACCGCGCTACATCCTCCGTCAGCGCTTGGCTGCGCATAGAGTTCTTCACCACTGCTGGTAATGAACTCAACGTTATTGTATATTCCTTCGCTACAAGGTAGCAAAGCGGTGGTGAAATGAACAAGTTCGTTCACATCTTCTCGGAGATTGACTCTGAGCTCCAGCAAGCCACTCTCATATCCCGGAATGTACCAATCAAGATCATTGAACTCAACGACTGCCTGACGGGTGCCATCAAACATGGGCTTTTCGTCAACGATTTGACCGTTGGTCAGTTTGGCACCAGTAGTATAGTCATAGAGACTTGCCTCCTCAACGATGCTTGTGATCGGTGTCTCTGGAGCACCTTCTCCTGTATTGGTGTACATGGTGAAATGAAGGTGCTTGAGCATTCCGGCTTGAGGCGTGGAAACCGCCAGCCAATAGACAACGACGTTCTTTGAACCGGCTGGAGCTGATCGCAAGTCGTCAGCATCTCCTACTGCTGTGTAACTGACGCGAGGCTTGATGTCTCCGGGCACCAACTGTGATGTCTCGATGACTCGAGTGCAAGTGCAGGCACCCTCAGCACAGGCCACCTCATCTCCTATTTCGCAATACTCAGAGCAGTCAAGTTTGTCTTCACATTGAGGTTTTTCTGTTGCTGTGATTACACAGGCGCAGATACCGTTGTCGAGGCAGCTTGCTTCTTCCTGCTCTTGGCATGGACAGTCTTCATCAAATTGGCACATGGCCACTTGATTGATTTGATTGGAGGAATTTCCTCCGAAGCAATCAATAGCACGCTCGAGAACATGATCAACACGAAAGTAATTAAATTGCGCATTTTCCCAGTCTCCTTTTGAATCGGGGGATCCTCTCCCTCCTGTTTAACAGTGCTTTCCAGCCTGAAATAACAAGGAAAGAATTGCCCGATTCAAAGCTATATTTCAAATACCAGTTTTTTATTATATAAGCTTTTGCCTTTCTGTCAATTCAATATATTTACTTTAAAATCTTATAAAAGATTTGTTTTATTCTTATTTTTTTATCGAAAAAATTATCACCTCAATAGCGTAGAGGTTAGATAAAAAGGGTAATTTAAAGCTGTCATCGGCAATTAGATCTTTTTAGTGGGGCAATATCATAAGGATAAAGTATTCTTGTTTTTGGATCGGGTGTAGGCTGAATAACTATTCCCGGCTTTGCAGAATCTGAACAAATTTCACTGATATTAAGTGCAATTCCCAGTTTTAAATTAATTTTATCCTTTAATCTATCAATCTTGTTAAAATCGACTAAGTATGCACTAGCGGAATTACCATAAATCAAGGACAATCCATGTTTGAGTTCACTTGAGGCATAAAATGTCAATTGTTTATTGTTAGGTCTTCGTATCACCAATGAAGCCGGTCCAAGTAAAGTTAAGAAAATTTCTTCCAAATCCTGCAAACTTTGAGCTCTGTTTATCAGGGATAAGTCTGAATTGGGAGACACTATATTTGATTTAATCAATTTCGTAAGATATGAAGCAATAAAAGCTTTTCTTTTAGTCAATTCCTCCTTAATTTTCTCTTGTTTATTGATTATTTGAGTATAAACAAGCTTTCCTTTTTGGTCAGTGGTAACTCTATAGCCAAGTAAAGCCTTCATTTGTTTTACGAAATCTTGGCAGATTTTTTTTTGTATTTCAGGAGTCATCGGCTGAGATGCAATTCTATTTTTATCACTTCTGATTAATTCCATTGTCCGAGGCAATTTTTGAGAAGAACAATATTCAGTCTGATAGAGATCAATCTCCTTAAGTGTAAGATCTTGTTCAGGTAATTCAAAAACAGGATAGGCTGATTTTCCAAAAATTATCTTGCTTAACTTTTGATATTCTTCCGTAAAGGACAACACAGATCTATATTGATCCGAAGATGCAACTTTTGTTATATTCAACTCTATTTCTCTTGTGTAAGCAGTTGCAATATTATTCAATTGAGTTTCAGATTTGGCGGATTTGATTTCTTCCTCCATGATCTTTCGTGGGACTCCACGATTCTCTAAAAATAAAATTACTGCTTCTTTTTTTGTTTCAAGCTCTTTATCGACCTCAATTTTTTGCTTAGACTCTTTTTTTAGTTGTGAATGTTGAACATGTTCTTCTTTATTTTCATTTTCTTGATTCTGGTATAAAAAGATTGTTCCCGCTACACCGGCACCAATTACACCAAAGGCTAATAAAGCAATTTTATTTCTTATACGGAATGAAGTTTGACTGATAGCTTCTTTTGTTTGATTTTCATTCTTATTGAAAGCTTTTTCAGTTAGATCTTTTTTAGGAACTTCTTGCTGTGGCACATTGACCATATAGTATACTTCTCCAATATATGCAGGAATAGATTCCGCAATTTTTTTTTCTAAATTCTGATTGATGATTTTCTGTTTAACAGAATCAAATTGATCTTCCGATAACCTGTTAAATTCTGAAATGACTTCTTCTTCATCAATATCTGATGAAAGTTTTTCAACCAAAATCTGTCTTGCCTGAATAGCATTGCTCCATTTTTCGACTTTTAACATCAAATCCTGTTTTTGCTTTAAGATATCTCTTACACTTTCTTGATGTGAAGAGGGATCATTTACTTTCTCAGTTTTTTTATTGTCTACAAGAGCAATTTTTTGATTACTTTCATTTATTTTCCCGTTTAGCTCTTCTATTCTTTTAGCTATAACTTCAACCATCGTAAAAGTGATCATATGATTATTGATTTCTTCAATTTTCGGTTGTAAATCGGACAATAATTCATGGGCATTTTTGAGATGAATTTTTACTTTATATTTTTTAACTTCCGAAGTTGATTTAATTATTTCATTGCTTATTTCAAATTCAGGCTTAAAGCTTTCAATTATTTGCATAGCTTCATTCACTTTTGAAGTTAATAAGTCATGGAGTAAAGAAATATCAAAAATATTACTTGTATTAATAAGTGCTTTTCCAGCAAAAGCATTAATGCTTTCAAATATGATTCTGAGATCTTTAAAGCTGTTGTTTAAATCAAAATACTCCGGAAACTCATTTTTAATTTCCTGCTCAGAGATAATACTTTGACCAACTTGTAATTCTAAAGTTTTTTCAGGAGGATAACTTGAATACTTGTTCATAACTTAATAAATAAGAATTCATACTATGTTTTTTCAAAGTAAAGTCAATAATAAAAAAGAAGGCTAGAAGTGAACGCCTTTTGTTTTAATTGAATGCAAAACAAATAATATGCTTTTGACAAATAATTGCAATTTGGATTGAGCTGTTTTAAAAATCCAATCAATTATGAGCCAGGATATTTTTGAATCGAATACTCATCATAAATCTCACCAACCAATTCTTCCAAAATATCTTCCAGAGTAATTATTCCCACATGCTTTTGATGATCATTTTTGACTATGACCATGTGAACTTTTTTGCTTTTCATCAAGCTGAATACATCTGAAATCTTATCCTTCTGATTGACGAAAATTATTGGTCTTAGCAGAGATTTTAAAGTTTTACCTTTGCAATAAAGCAGATCCTTGGAATAAATAAGTCCTATTACTTGATGCTTTTTATTGATTATTGGCACTCTGGTAAAACCTTTATTCGCAATTTTGTTTTTTACAATCTTTAGTTTTGTTCCGTATTTGATGGTAAACACATCTTTGATTGGCACCATTATTGTTTTGGTTGTACAGTCGGTAAAGTTGAATACTTGATCAATCAAATCTTTCTCCAGCTCCAGAATTGAACCTTCGTTGAGTCCTAATAAAATCATATCTTTGACCTGCTTTTCGGATACCAAGAAATCTTTTTTAATTTTAGTCAGATTGAATTTTCTTAAAAACAACTCTCTCAATATAAGAAAAACTTTAACCAAAGGGGTTAATATTTTGCTTAGATAAAATATTTTCTTAGCATTGTTTTGAAGTATAATTTCATTTATTACCACAGCCTTGGATTTAGGAATAATGTCTCCAAAAACAATTATTAAAAAAGTTAAGACTCCCAACACAATTGATACACCTATGGCTTGAAAAATGGAATTTGCCAGAATTGCAACTATCGCAGAAAGCATAATGTTAACGACATTATTTCCAATAAGTATTGTCACCAAAGTTTTTTCAATTTCTCTTTCAAGCTTTAAAATGTATTCGATATTTTTTGCATTTCGTTTTCGCATTGCAGAAAGTTGCAATGGATTGACACTTGTTAAAGCTGTTTCTATCCCTGCAAACCAAGCTGAAAGAAAAAATAGCACTATCACCAAAGCGAGATTTGCAAGTATTGAGATAATATTCATAAAAATAATTAATCTTTTAATTATAACAAATTTTTAGTAATTTTAAAAGAAGGATGCCATTGGTTAATATTATTTTTTGTAAAATTTAAAAATGAATAAAATTATTGCATTGGTTGGAATGCCCGGTGCGGGTAAGTCTGTAATCGCAGAACACTTCAAGCATAAAAGCTATCAATATGTATATTTTGGTGGAATAACAATGAAAGAAGTAAAAGTCAGAGGTCTTGAAATTAATCCTGAAACGGAGAAAATAGTTCGCGAAGATTTAAGGAAAAAATATGGTATGGGTGCTTATGCAAAATTGATAATTCCTGAAATTGACGAAAAACTTAAAGATGGAAATGTGATTGCAGATGGTTTGTATAGCTGGTCGGAATATAAAATTTTAAAAGAGAAGTATAATAACAATTTAAAAATTCTTGCCGTTTTCGCTCCTCCAGAATTGCGATATGAAAGATTGTCTTCAAGAGAAGTTAGGCCAATTTCAAAAGATGATGCCAAAAAAAGAGACTTTGACGAAATTCTAAATTTAGAAAAGGGTGGACCAATTGCAATGGCGGATTATACATTATTAAATACGGGGGATCTCAACTATTTGTTACATCAAATGGAATCATTGGAGCTCTGATGATAAAACGTTTCTGATTTCTTCGATTTTTTCGACTATGCTTAAAATGTTATCATCCAGAATTAAGAGATGATTTGATAATTCAGGATAATAAACAGGCTTACCTTTTATATAGGCCTCTTGTATGCCATAATTTTGCAAACTGGAAATAATCTCATGTGATATTTTTAGAAGCTCTTGCAACTTATCTCTTTCATTAATTTTGTTTTCCGGTACTTGATAGCAGTTTATTTCAATATTTATGTTTTCAATGACAGAAATGTTTCTAATTCTACATTTGGTATCCAATGCTTTACTATAGACCATTTTTTCTTTTATTTCTTTGATAAGACTATACACTTTCTTATAATCTTTTTCCTTAGTTTTAATTGATTCCACCAATCTTTGTATTTCTTCCAATTTATATGTAATCAAATCAATTGTATTTTGATCGATTATTTGGTTTTTTGGTATAATCAAAGAAATATCGCCTTCAATGTAAATTATATCCAAATAGTCATTAAATTTTTCTTTTTTCAAGACTAATCTTGTTTGAATTTCCGGATTTTCACTTAGTTTTGGCATATTAATTTTATAAGATGTAAATCTTAAACCCTTTTTTGTTTTTGTCAAAATCTCGATATCGATATTTTCGAGATTAATTTGCTAGTTAAATCTTTTTATGTTATAATTATTTAATTTCATAACAAAAATTATGGCTAGAAATATATTTTTTTCAATGGAAAAAGCTCCAAATACACAATCAGAATCAGAGAAACCAAAGATAGGAAAACAAGTAGTCAAGCTTGAAGCTGAGCTTGATACAAAAAAAGAAACCTATAAGCAAGAAATGTCAAAGTTAGCTGAAAATATTAGAGAGAATCCCACATTGATTAGCCCTGAGCTGGCTAGAAAACTTGTTTCCAAATATTCTAATTCAGAGCATGGTGCAGATTTGGTAGGAGCTATTTTGGATTCCAGTGATAAAATCCCCGGTTTGGGTAAAAACTTTCAAGAAAGTCTATATTTGGATAAAGATAAAATGATGTTTGTGGCAAAATTTGCTGACATATCCGCTCTTGAATATAAATACAAATTAGCCAAACATCCGGAAAGATATGTTAGGTCAGCATTGGTTTTTAATGATTCCACACCAGATGATGTTTTAGAAATTATTGCTGATTCCGGCAGTGATGAAGCTGCATCAGCAGCTGAAAGAAGATTGAATCAATAAAAAATGAAAAAAACGAAAAATCTTCAAGAAAAAGTTGAACAATTAACTCTGGATATTTCTGAATTAAAGTCTGAAATAAAATTTTTGCAGAAAACTTTGATTGAAATAGAATCTAACAAAACTAAACAGACAGAAGATAATCAATTGAACAAACTGGAAGATGTACTATCAGACACATTAAGGTAAGCTTGATATTTTTCGATATACCCCCTATCCTAAAGGGGTATATAATTTTTATTATGAAAAATGAAAGATGCAAAGCTTTGGTTGATCACATAAGTCGAATTCAAGGTCAGCTTGATACTCTCAAAAAGTATATTAACAATAATCAGAGTTGTGAGGATATAACCTTGCTCACCAGCTCAGTCACAAAGTCATTTGATTCTGTCAGAAAAAAAATTGTTGAGGGCTATATAATCGAAGAAATATTATCAAAAAAAATCTATTCCAAGTCTCATAAAACTGTTTTGGAAAATTTAAAAAAAATATTTTAACCTTGCAAATTTATAGGGGTGGGGGTATATTATTTGCATAATTTGTAACCCAAGAAAATGTATAAATATGGAGAAAATATTTCAGGATATGATTTTAATGTTGTAAATGAAAAAGAAGTCAGAGCGGCTGCGGGGATAATGTTTGCAATAGGCATTGTAACATTTATGACTGTTCTTTTGACCAGAGATTATGGCTTGCTTTATTACGTAGTGCCATTATTTTGGTTGGATTTTTTTTTAAAGTCGGTGTTTGATCCAAAATATAGTATTTTTGGTTTTATTGGCAAAGCTTTCGTTAAATCACAAAAACCTGAGTATGTTGGTGCAATTCAAAAAAGATTTGCATGGTCATTGGGACTTGTTTTAGCAAGTGTAATGCTAATTTTTTCGTTATTTATGGGAGTTAGAGGAGTTTTACCACTATCTGTTTGCATTACATGTTTAACTTTTATGTGGATGGAATCCTCACTGGGCATTTGCGTTGGATGCAAAATTTATAAGTTTTTGTTGGACAATCAAATAATTAGAGAACCGGCAGTCAGACCAACATGTCCGGGTGGAGCCTGTTCAGTGTCCGAATTTCAAAAAGTACATAACAATTATTCCGAATAGAAGTGCGGAAAATTGTTTAAATGTATCGGAAGTTTTGTTTTCTTGATGGAGAATCGGCACCAAATCTGACCCTGCAATATAAATGAATCCGCCTGCTGTAATTGGAACAATGTATTCCGGTAAAGTTTCAATTTGTGGCCCGAATGAATAAACTAAAATTACACCTAAAAATGCTGTGAGAGCTGAAAGAAAATTGAAAAACAAAGCCTTAAATCTTGAATAACCTGCCTTTAATAATGTGAAAAAATTACCAATTTCTTGTGGAATTTCATGCATTATAACTGCAAGCGTTGCAGCCAAGCCCAACGGAATGGAAATCATATAACTCGCTGCAATGATGATTCCATCAGTGAAGTTATGAATAGAATCTCCAAAGAGAGTCATTGGTCCTACCGGGTGTTTATGATCGGAACTATCTGGTAAATGATGACAGTGTCGCCAGTGCAAAAACTTTTCCGTTAAAAAAAATACAATTACTCCTGTGACAATAAGCATTGATATTCCACTTGAGTGATCGTGCTCTGCATGAGCATAAGCTTCAGGTATCATATGTAAAAAAGCTCCTCCAAACATTGCACCTGTAGCAAAAGCTATTAATGGAGTCATGATTTTTTTTATTCTATCTTTACTCATGGAAATCAAAAAAACACCGATCAAAGAAATCAAGCTGACCAGCAAGGTGGAAAGTAGTGCATACCAAATAGAAGTCATATAAAATTAATTAATTGACGATATTTTATTTAATATTATTAAAAATATCAATTTAACTTTCCAATTGTCTGAATTTATTGATTTTATCGGCAATTTTATCTGCCATATCAGCATCCAGATCTTGAGGATCCAAAACTGCGCTAGCTCCCGTAACTCTGTCAAACCATTGTTTGAATCCGTTTTTTTCAGCTTGTTTTTTATTAACTCCGGGAATATTGGAAATATAATCTTTGACATGCCCTCTTTCATCCCTAATTAAAATAAATTCATATTTATGAGGTGGGATCATTCTATATGAAATTTTACTTTGATAGTTTAGCGCTAACATGTTGCGTTCCAAATATGTAAAATGTTGAGATTCTTTGGCTATTCCCAAAGTTTCAATAAAATGGTCATAGTGTCTGGTTGAAGGAAGTGTCTCTCTTAATGTTTGACTTCTTTCGACAATTTTATCTTCAACTTCTTTGATTGTGGAAGCAGTAAGTGGTTTTCCTCGGAAAGTATCCAATAGGCTGGCTATAGCTCTATGATTTTTTATGTTTTGAAAAACGCTGTAGCTTTCCATGCTAGCCATACCTCTGGCCCTTCTTTCTCTGAATATATCTTCTACAGATTGGATATCTTTGGAAGTCCCTTTTTGAATAATTTCAACTTTTCCAATTTTATCACCATTAGGAACAATTCTGATGGTTTCTCCTCCACAGATGGACAAAATGTCTTCTTGGTCCTTGATTTTTTCACTTAGTGTTATTGAGTTTTCCAATGTGCCATTACTATCAACCTTTTTAAAACTTTTTGTCTCTTTCAGTTCAAATTCAGGTGCATTAAAATCGGATTGAGAAGCGGCATTTTGTCTATATTCCAACCATTTATCAAGAGCTATGTTAATCTCAGTGATAAAAGCTTCCGCTATGTCATGCGACAATTGTTTCAAGTTTCTAGTTTTGATAGGTAATTGTTCGTATTTTTCAAACACGGATCTGATAGAAATTTCATCCATTTCAAATCCCTCCAAATAATCCCATCTCCCTATATGTTCTTGATAATGTAATTTAAAATCAGAAAAGTTGCCCAATTTGTCATCACTGAAAGAGAATCTGGCAGCACGTAAATTTCTTAAATCTTGGATAATACCCTCATGATTTCTATATTCTGGTCTAAGTTTTCGATAAACCCACTCCTCTTCAAAACTTGGTGTGCTTCTCGCTCGATCAAGTTCTGCAATTAATGGAGTTCTCTCCATAAATTCATCATGTTTTTCATATCCTTTTTTCCAATAAAACTCCGGTCCGTATCTATTAACGAACCTTTCTCCTTCCGGTCTAGCTGACGTTGTTTCTTTATTTTCAGCTGATTCCGCAAAGTAGATTAACCTTGTATCTAGTTTTCTTTTAAGATGAGTGAACATAAAAAAGTGATATCCTTAAATTATACCACAAAAAACTGATTTTTAGCAATTCGCTCAATTAAATTAGTCATTTTTTGATCAGGCATTTGGGTTGACATTTTAGTTTTAAGTGATTTAATGAATTCTCAAATAATTAAAAATGAATAAAGCCCAAAATACTATACCCGAAAACATAACTGTTTTGGAAAATCGCTTGGCTGAAAAGCTGGATGTTGTTAAGATTTCCGAGCTTTATACAGAAGGTATTCGCTCCTTTATTCAGCATAAAATAGAGGAAACGGGGATTTTCAACAATCAAAATGAACAAGCAAATTTGTTATCTTTTGAGATTAGAAATTATGTTAGAGAAATGGTTAGAGCTATCAGAATTAAAGACGAAACACGTAAAGAAAATTTAAGACAAAGAATTTTGTCTTTTGCTAAAGAAAATGAGGATGAATCTATTCAAGTATTGCTTGACGAATTTGACACAGTTTTAAAAAGCACCAGCACTATCGATACTTTTGCCATAGATAAACAGTCCGTAAGTATATCTGAATATGAGTTTGTGTATTTTAAAAATTATGAAGAAGATTTAAGTTCCGGGATGTCTGAGATAGATTTGCTAAGAAGGCTAAGAGGAATTATTTACGGTCATGAGAGGCATTTGGCCCCAAGTAACAAAGTGGCCAGAAGACATAGTGGGCCGAGTGGAGCTGAATCTTACAGCAGATTATTCGCAGCTATTAAAGTTTTTAATTATAAACTCAAAGAAGTTTTTCAAAGCTTAAGAAATAGTTATATTAGAAATAAACGAAAAAATCCCGAAAAAGCGAAAGAAATAAATGAACGAATAGAGCAATTGATTAGTATGATAGATTTAAAATATGTAAAGGATAATGAGTTTTTATGGGAAGTATTGGAATCGGTATCATTTGATAACAGTCGAAAAACACATGCTGCTGATTTTTTGAAAAAAATTTCAAAAGAACTTAATGAAGGATTGTCTGAACTTGGTATCTTGATTAAAGATGAAAAAAGATATGAGGTTATTGATTGGAAAATCAGAAGAAACACCAAAAAGAGAAAAACAGAAGTATCCATTGATGTTTTAGGTTCAAAAAGCGTTTTGGAAGATTTATATCCGAGTG
>WJLA01000029.1 GCA_014728765.1 Candidatus Peregrinibacteria bacterium | reverse complement strand
CGGATCAGCAACTAAGTTACCTAGAATCATGACTTTGTTTATACTTCTCATAGTTTTGTGTTATGAAATAATCTAAGCTAAAATTAAGACAAACACATTAAATAAAAATAAAAAAATGAAAAGTATTAAAAATATTGATTTAAATAACAAAACTGTCTTAGTGAGAGTTGATTTCAATGTACCATTGAATCTAAACAAAGTTTCAGATGATAGCCGTATTAAAGCCAGCCTCGAAACCATAAAATATTTAATTGAACAAAATTCAAAAATAGTGCTTATATCCCATCTTGGCAGACCAAATGGAGAATATGATGAAAAACTTTCACTGAAACCGGTTAAATTACACTTGGAGAAATTATTAAAAAACTCTATTAAATTTTTAAACCTAAAAAATTTTGAAGAAACTAAAAATCAGATTCAAGAACAAAAAAATACAGAAATTACATTGCTTGAAAATATACGTTTTTTTCCTGAAGAAGAAAAAAATGATGATGATTTTGCAAAAAAATTGGCCAGTTTAGGTGATATTTTCATAAATGATGCATTTGCCACATCACATCGTTCTCATGCCTCAACTGTAGGAATTTCCAAATATCTACAAGCTTATCCCGGACTCTTAATGGAAAAAGAAATAAAATCACTTGATCGGTTCATCAATAATAATAACCATCCTTTCACTGTTATAATGGGAGGAGCCAAATTGGAAACTAAGATTAATGTAATTGAGAATTTTGCCAATAAAGCTGATAGTTTTATTTTTGGCGGAGGAATTGCCAATACATTTCTTTATGAAAAAGGTATTGAAATCGGAAACTCATTGGCTGAACGAAAAAAATCAGAATTAATAGAAGAATTGTCTCGAAAATTAAAAAAAATCCATCTACCAATTGATGTTATTGTTGCAAAAGCTCTTGATAGTGAAGATTCAAGAGCTTGTTCAGCCTCTGAAGTGGATAAAAATGAAATGATATTGGATATTGGAAAAAAATCGATTGAAAAATATAAAAATATAATCAAAAAATCAAAAACAATAATCTGGAATGGGCCTGTTGGAGCTTATGAAAACCCTAACTTTGCCAATGGCACTAAACACATTGCAGAAGCAATTTCAAATGCGGCTCAAAAAGGAACAGAAGTGCTCATAGGTGGTGGTGACAGCGTTGATGCAATCAATAAATTTAATATCAACACTCAACATATCACTCATATTTCAACTGGTGGAGGTGCAATGCTTGAATATATGGAAGGAAAAAAATTACCTGGAATTAAAGCGCTTTCTTAAACTCATTTATTGTTTTTCAAAGAATTGCTTTTTTCTGCCAATTTCTTGACAGAAGTTTTATCATCTAACTTTTTTTTATCATCATCAAGACCTTTACTCCATCTTGAAATCTTATCTTCAACAATTTCCCTTGGCACACAATATCTTTCTCTAGCCAATCTCACAATCTTTTCTTTTCTGTCTGGTTCATTTTCAATATGTGGGGGTGGTAGAGCATTTAGCGAAAAGGTTTTAGTTGGCATTCCATCTACCAACAATCTGGTATAAGCAGTAAATTTATTTAAATTGGTCAAATCAATCGGAGAAGCTTCTTCTGAAAATTGCATACTTAAATATTCAGCATCATCAACCCCTACCTGATATGAAAGAATTGAACCCACATTACCAAATACAGCATCCTTAACCTCTTCCGGCATTTGAGCAATATATTGATTAGCCATTGTTAAATTAAGCTTATACTTTCGTGCTTCTGACAAAATAGTGGCGAAAGAATCAGTGGCAAAATTTTGAAATTCATCGACATATAGATAATAGTCTATACGATCCTTTTCTGGAATGTTAGCCCTACTCATCGCATCAATTTGAAATTTGGTAATAAGCATGGAACCTAGCAAAGAAGAATTATCTTCTCCTATTTTACCTTTAGAAAGGTTAACTACAACAATTTTTTTATTATCCATAGCAAATCTGAAATCAACCTTTGATTTAACTTGTCCAAGTATATTTCTTATTATCGGAGAAGACAAAAATTGTCCTACTTTATTCAATATTGGTGAAATAGCTTCCGTTCGTTGACGCGGCTCCAGTTTTTCAAATTCATTGACCCAAAAACTTTTAACCAAAGGATCTTCAACTTTCCTAATCACCCTTCTTCTGAATTCAGCATCCTGCAAAACTCTTGGTATTCCTAGCATAGTTGTTCCCGGATACTCCAATAATGATAAAATCACATTTCTTAATATATGCTCAAGTCGAGGACCCCACGAATCTCCATAGATTTTTTTAAAAATACCAACCAAACCGGATGCTATTATTGTATTCAAAGAAGGATCAACGTTTTCAAGCATGTTGAATGCAATCGGATAATCTCGATCTGATGGATCAAATATTACAACATCATTTGTTCTCCATGAAGGAACAAAATCAAGCACAGCTTCTGCCAAATCACCATGCGGATCAATGACACCAACTCCTTTTCCGGCGTGTATATCAGAAAAAATCATATTTTCAAGTAGTGTTGATTTTCCCATACCGGTTTTTCCAATAATATACATATGCCTTCTACGATCATTGACTTTCAAACCAAATTTCTGATTAATACCTCGATAATTTGTTGCACCAATTGCCGTAACATTATTGTCTTTACCTTCAATCACAGTAGGTAAATTATTAGGTGGCTCAAGCTTCTTCGATCTCACCCATAAAATATTTGGTGTTTTTACCGTATTGTTTGGCATATGATAAATAGAAGCCAATTCGTCGGCAGACAAAATATAAGGTTTGTCCAATAATCTGTTTTGATATCTGCTTAAAATACTTTTATCCTTATAAATTTTTTTAATAACAAAACCATTCGCATCATGATTAAATTGTTTGAATGAACCTGCTATTTCCTTTAGTTTAACCAAAGAGGCAGAAATCTTCTTTATTTTTGGAATATAAACAATACGAATATTTGCATTAAACAAAAGCTTGGAAACTTTTTGTTCCGCCAGCTTTTGATTTTCTGTCAATTTATCTTCTTCATCAAATTTCCCCTTAGGCTTTAAAAAAATTGTAATAGGAAATAATAACACCTTCCAAAAATTTTGATTGTTTCTAAAAAACTGATTTAAAAATTTTTTATAAAGCTTTGATTTTTGAGTTGCAATAAATGACTTTTCGATTGCCTCTTGATTAGACTCATGTATTGGACTAATAACCATTTGAATCCAGGCCTGCTCTTCAGGATCAGAAAACTTAGCTAAAGTAGAAGTAATACTGGAAAGAGGATCAATATTGGTTTTGGTTGATTTTTCTTCAAAATCCGCAGACGGCTTGATTGGATAATAATCTAATTTGTTTAAACCCAATTCAAGTCCTACCGCATTTTCATATAGATTAATTGTTTTAAAATCCATATTTTCTTTTCTTTCTGAAAGAGCATTATGCAAAGTGAGTTTTTTTTCTTCCGCTTTAGTGGCATTTTCAAGATCATTTCCTATCTCTACAGTTTTATCTTTTGCATAATCATCTATTTCCACTATTTCCACATTTGGATATTGAGCATAAATTTGACCTTCAATCAAATCCTGTAATTTTTCGGGAAAATGAACGAAAAACACAATACTTCTTCCCACATTAGCTATTTCAAATGAAACTTTTTCTTGAAATTCACCTCTTAATTTATCCCAAAAAGATATTTTATTAACAACACTATGCAAAGTGGCAAAAATTTGTTCCGCAACCAATGGGCCAGCTTCATTTTCTTTATCTACTCTAACCGAAATAACCTTGAATTGTTGTTTTTTATACGACATATCTGCCCTTTTATCAGCAATATAAGCCAATATTAGTGCAAGAAAATAACTTCCGACAGCCACTCCAATTAGTATATTCAAAATTTGATAAAATCCCATACTCTATTTTAATTAAACAAATTCTAATATATCTATTGCTGAAAGTCTACATACCTTTGTAAAATCAAAGCTGCTGCCATTTCATCCTCAGAGCTTTTTAATGTGGAAACATTTTTGCTGATTTCATCTATTTTGTTTTGAGCCTCAAATGAAGTAAAAGATTCATCCACAAAAACAATATCAATCCCGGGAAAATACTTCTTCAATTTTGTAGCAAATTGATCCATCCGTTTAGTTTGATCAGTTTCTTCTCCACTTTTTGAATAAGGCTTACCTATTACTATTTTATGCAATTGATCTCCATCCAGTATTTTTGAAATATAATCAACAACATTTTCGATATTTGAATTCATTAAAACCCCCTTTTCAAAAACAATTTGTCCACTAAAATCCGTAATTGCAAAACCAATTTTTTTTTGGCCATAATCTATTCCTATTATCTTTGACATTAAACTACAGTTGCTTTTACGTTTATTTTAAGATTTGCTTTCAAATCTCCGGGCAAATTTAAAACCAGATCATGCTCACCCACTTCTTTTATATGTAATTTGTCAGGTAAATTATTTTTGTTTAATCTAATCTGAACTTTGTCTAAAATTGCATCCAATATTTGCTGATCAGTAATGGAAGCAAATAGCTTTTCCCCTTGAGTCTTGCCTTTAACTTCAATTTCCAATCCATCAAGTTTTGATTTAACTTGCTTCGCTTGCTTTTCAAGATTTTCTTGCTCGATAATTTGTTTTTTTTGCTTTTCTTTAGATCTCTTCACCATTTCAGGAGTAGCTTTTTGAGCCAATTTTTTTGGTGCTAGCATATTTAAAAAATAACCATCCTTGACTTTTATCACTTCTCCTTTTTGCCCAAGACCTTTTACATTTTGTAATAATATTACTTCCATATTTAAAAAATTATATTTAATTGATTATAAACATAGTATCTACTAAAAATAAACTAAATTTCCCAATCTTTTATGAATGAAAAGCGATCAGAAGGATAAGCCAAATTTTCAAAATTAACATTTTTAACTTTACCGTCAGTAGCCAATATGTAATTTTGCCTATAAAGAAATAACGCAGGAACATCATCTGAAATAATTTGCGCCAATGTCTCCATTCGATTTTCTTGTTCTTCTTGATCAAATGATTCTCTTATTTTTTCAATTTGAGTATCTGCTCCAAAATTAGAATATCTTGATAAATTCAATGCACTACCCTGATCTATCTGACTTGAATGCCAAAATGGAAATATATCTAAATTATAACCCATGCTTTGTCCTGCCAAAATCATTTGATAATTTTTCTCAGATAATCTTTGAAAATATTCTTGATCCGGTAAATACTCAATATTTGTTTTTATTCCTACTTGCTCCCATTTTTGAGATAAATGATCAATAGTTTCCTGCTGGTTTTCAAATTGTTCCGTTGCTTCATTTAATTGCCTTACAGTCAATGTTACAGACAATTCATCCCCATCAGAGTTTTTCCTATAATTTTGTCCCTCAATAACCTCACCTTCATCATTTTTTTGATATTTATATCCCAGATCAAACAGTGCTCCTTGCGCCTCTTCAATATTTGGCTTAAACAGCCAATCATCTTGGCTCAATTGTAAAAGCGGAGTATCAACGGGAACAACATTTTCAATATTTCCAAGCAATTCCGCTTTATCAATGGATTTTGTAAGTGCCAACCTCATTTTTTGATTACTTAATAAATCATCATTTGTATTAAAAAAAACAGCAACATATTGAGGCAATGAATAATATAAGACATCAAATCGATCTCCTTCCAAAATAGTAGACAGTTCTTTATTTACCTTTGCTATAATATTTATAGAATCAATATCATCTAATAACATTACTTCATCAGGATAAATATTAAATCGAATTTCAGCGATACTGGGATTAATGCCATAATAATTTTCATATCTTTCCAATGCCAACTTTTGTCTGCCATCATCCAAAAGTTCCAATTTAGACTTAACTTGATAAGGACCGGTTCCAACTGGATTCAAATTAAAATCGTTTGAGGGCAACTTGCCAATATCTGAACTTTGTAAAATATGCTCTGGTAAAATGCCAACATTTAAATTGGTTATAAAAAATGAATTTGGCCTTTCCAATACGAATTTCATGGAAGCATCATCTATTTTTTCAATTTTTACACCTTCAAAATTTGCCTTTAAGACTGGATTTTGAAATGTTTCTGATAAAACAATATTATAAGTAAACATGACATCATCTACAGAAAAAGGTTCACCATCATGCCATGTTACATCATCTTTAATTTTAAAAATATACTCTTTCTTATCTTCACTAATAGTCAATTCCCCCAAATCATTAATAAATCTTGCCGTATCCGGATTATATTTTACCAAGCCGGAAAAAACCAAAGCAGAAATATCCCTGTTAGCCTGAGCAAAGTCAACATAGAGAGGATTAATCAGAGTGGGTTTATCATTAATAATAGCTTCAGTATAAACACTTTGACTGGCAAATACTGAAGTGGGATTAACAAAGACAGCAATTGACTTGGTCATGAAAAAAACAAAAACCAACAATGCCACAACACTTAAAACTTTTTCTTCAAGACTATAAGATCCGATTACCTTTAAAAAAGGTTTGAGTATTCTCATTTAATTAAACAAAAATAAATGAAAGAGATGCTAAAACAAACAAAACCGCCAAAACTATTGTCGCATTGAACAATACTTTTTCAGCTCCTCTTTTTTGAGTTTGTATAGGACTTGCACTACTCATAGTAGCGGCATTAAAACCTTCCGTTTTATTCTGAACCAATATTGTAATCATCAATAAGATTGATATTACTATTTGTATTACTTGTAAAATTGTTTCCATTTTTTCTTTGTTAACAGTGGGTATATATCATTTTATTATAACAAGGTCAATCACCTTTTTACAGCAACAACCACTTTTTGACCTTCCAGTTCAATTATTTTTTCTTTATCCCATTCCAAATCTCCACTTTGCTGCAATTCGTTAGCTAAAGTTTCTCTGGCTATATAGTCGGCAAATTTAGTGACAGCCTCTTCAATTTTTCCTTCCGCTCTTATATTCAATATAATTCTATCAGAAACATTATAATCTGCATCTTTTCTCAATTCTTGAATTGTTCTGACAATATCTCTGGCAAATCCTTCCATCATCAACTCTTCAGTTACTTCAGTATCCAAAATAACTGTAATACCATTTAAATTCTCAGCATCGACTCCCGCTTCACTTTCATATCCAATTTCATATTCACCTTCTAACAACTCATAATCACCGATCTTTATTTTTTCATCAACAATTTCAAACTCTCCGTTCTTAGCTTTTCTGATTATTTCTTGTACATCTTTACCATATTTTGGTCCTAAAACTTTAGCATTTGGCATAACCACAACACTGACAATGCCTTGTATATCATTTAAGTATTCAACTTCTTTTACATTTAATTCCTCAGCAATTATTTCCCGATAAATATTAATTATTGATTTATCAATATTATCCGGTAAAGCAATTCTAACCTTTGAGAGCGGTTGTCTAACTTTAATTTTCGCTTTATCTCGCACTGAATGACCAAGCGTTACAATTGTCCTAATGACATTAGTCTTAATATTTAATTCTCTATCAATTGCAGATTCTTCAAACTCAGGCCAATCAGACAAATGAACTGACTCTTGATTTGTAAGATTTGTATAAATCTCTTCAGATAAAAATGGCATAAATGGAGCTAAAATTTTTGAAAACTTAACCAGAACGGTATATAAAGTCTGATAGGCAGATGATTTGTCTTGGTCATTCTCGGATTTCCAAAATCTTCTTCTCGACCTACGAATGTACCAATTAGAAAGATTATCTACAAAATCAAGCATTGGCCTGGTTGCCTTCATCATATTGAATTGATCCATTTGCTCAGTAGAAACTTTAATCAAATCGTTCAATTCTGACAAAATCCATTTATCGAGTTCATGTGTTGGAATAAAATCAGATTTGCATTTTGTTTGATCCCATTTATCAATATTTGCATATGTAACAAAAAAACTATAAGTATTCCAAATGGTTAAAGTGAATTTTTTCAGCATTTCCTCAACAATTCTATTGGAAAATCTAACACTACCACCATTTACCAAAGGTGACGTATAAAGAATCATTCGCATCGCATCAACTCCTTTCTCAGCGAATAAAACTTGAGGATCTACAAAATTTTTCTTTCTTTTGGAAAGTTTCTCACCATCTTCAGCCAATATATGCCCAGTTACCACTACATTTTTAAATGCAGGCTGATCAAACAAAATAGAGGCCAAAACATGTAAAGTATAAAACCAACCCCTGGTTTGATCTATTGCTTCTATAATAAAATCCGCCGGAAAATTATTTTCAAACTCTTCATTATTTTCAAATGGGTAATGCAACTGCGCATAAGGCATTGCGCCACTTTCAAACCAACAATCGAAAACATCAGGTATTCTTTTCATTAAATATTTTTCATCTGTAGAATCCTTATGATCAGGGTGCATGAATGTTATCTCATCAATATAAGGCTTATGAAGATCAATTTTTTCTTCTCTCATTGGCAATTTTCCGTCGGTGTATAGCTTTAATTCCTCTAAAGAACCAATACAGATAACATCACCATTTTGATTGCTCCATATCGGCAAAGGACAACCCCAATAGCGACTCCTGGAAATGCTCCAGTCAGGAGCCGTTTCAAGACCTTTTCCAAATCTCCCATTTTTTAAATGTTCTGGTAACCAGTTTATCAACTTATTATTATCAATCATATTCTCTTTCACTTTTGTCACTTCAATAAACCATGACTCAGTAACATAATTTAAAAGTGGAGTATCGGTTCTCCAGCAATGAGGATAGGAATGACGATAATTTTCATGAGAGAAAAGAAGGCCTCGCTCTTCTAAATATTTTCCAATATTTTGATCTTGACCTTTAACATATTTACCAGCAAAATCAACGACTTCATCTTTAAATTCACCATTCATTTCAACATGAATGATGGGCTCTAATTTCATTGATTTAATAACATTATAGTCATCTTCACCAAATCCTCCCGCAATATGTACAATTCCGGTTCCACCTTCATCAGTAACGAAATCCGCATCAACAATTTGAAAATAATTTTGATCAATATTTAGATAATAATCAAAAAGCGGTTTATATTTTTTTCCAATTAATTCGTCCGCACTCTGCTTTTCCAGCACTTGGTATTCCTTATCTTTAAAAACACTTTCAAGCCTTGATTCAGCAACAATAAATACTTTATCCTGATACTTAACCTTTAAATATTTTAAAGCCTTGTTGATTGCCAGCGCCTGATTTCCGGGCAAAGTCCATGGAGTTGTTGTCCAGGCAAGCAGATATACTCCAGGCTGATCTTCCAGCTCAAACATAGCAGTCACACTGAAATCGGTAACATCTTTATAGTTTAACGAAACCTCAAAATTAGAAAGCGGAGTTTCAAGAGCTGTTGAAATATGCATTGGTTTATAGCCTTTATAAACCAAGCCCTTCTCCCATATACGTTTAAATACCCACCATATTGACTCCATATAGTCATGGTTCAAAGTGGCATAACCGTTTTCAATATCTACCCACCTTCCGATTCTTTCATATGTTTTTTCAAACTCTTCCTTATATTTAAATACACTTTCTCTACAGTCAGCACAGAATTTCTCAACACCAATCTTTTCAATATCAATTTTAGATTTTATTCCATGTTGCTTTTCAACCTCATTTTCCACAGGTAAACCATGTGTATCCCAACCCGCTATCCTTGGCACATAATAACCTCGCATAGTTTTATATCGGGACATGGCGTCCTTTAATATACCTTGCAAAATATGGCCATAATGAGGCATACCGTTAGCGAAAGGCGGACCATCAAAAAAAACGGATTTTTGACAATCTTTTCTGTTATCCAAGGACTTCTTAAATGTGTCTTCTTTTTTCCATTTTTCTAAAACTCTTAATTCAAGTTCCGGAAAAGATTGATTTTGATTAACTTGATTAAACATTTTTTGTTTCTTTTATAACTATTTCTTCTTTAATTGCATTTGCTTTTCTGATTAGTTCAAATTCAGGGTCCAGCGCAATTCGACTTTCTTCAGGCAAGATTTGATTTGAATACTTGGAAGTCGACTTTTTATAATATGGTGTTTCAGCAACACTTGTCATTTTTTCGAATGCAAATTGACCTATTCTCATACCCGGATAAAGTGCAACTGGCATTCTATTGATATTTGTAATTTCCAAAGTGATATTCCCTTCAAATCCGGGATCAACAAAACCTGCTGTAGAGTGTATTATAATACCAAGTCTACCAATTGAACTACGCCCTTCACACCTAGCTACCAAAAAATCCGGAACTTTGATTTTTTCCATGGTTACTCCAAGAATAAATTCCCCCGGTTGAACTATGAAAGGAGTGTCAGCTTCTTCAACCGCAATCGTTTTTGTAGCTCCCACCAAAGTTTCAGGCCTTGTTGGGTCTAATACAGCATGTTTTGAATGGTCATACACTTTAAAAACATTCCCCAACCTAAAATCCATTGAGGCGCATTTGGTATGCTCTACATGCTTACCATCCGGTGACTCAACAACAATCTCACCTTTTTCCATCAAATCCTTGATATCTTTATCCGATAAAATCATAGTATTTTAATTATTTCGGCCAAAAATATACCACAAATCATATAGATACAAAATACATCTCAAAACTTAGCAACAAGACTAATTGACAAATCAATAATAAGCTGTTTTTTTAGCTTATATTATCATGGTGGGCGCTAAGAGATTCGAACTCCTGACCTCCTCGGTGTAAACGAGATGCTCTACCAACTGAGCTAAGCGCCCTTTCTCTGAAAGCTCGATGAATTTATCATAAGCAAATTTAAACATCAAGATAATTTTCAAATATTCGACACTTGCACTTTTGGATAAAAAAATTAAAATGAGTGCACCATGCGCAAGTGGCGGAACTGGTAGACGCGCTACCTTGAGGGGGTAGTGGGCCTTTAATGCCCATGGAGGTTCAAGTCCTCTCTTGCGCACCATTTAAAACTATAAAATCCCTTCCAGATCAATCCTCTCACCATCTCTAACAATTTTTATGCGAATTCGATCACCTTTTTCCTTATTCTTCAATATTTCATCAAGTGGCCTATCTTCTGTTAAAACTATACCATCAACCTCTACAATCAAATCACCTGATAAAAGCCCCAATTTTTTAGCAATTCCATTTTCTTTAACGGAATTCAATTCAAAAGTTCCATCAGAATTGATTGCAGATATTAATAATGCACCATTTTCATAAGACAAATCATATTTATTCATAATTTCTCGAGTTAACATTAAATATGAAAATTTCCAGTCTCTGAGAAATATCTTTTCTTTGTTTTCTATTTGATTCAGAAAACTGTTGATATAATCAACATCCATCAAACCATTTTCAGAATTGATAGCGAGCATTTGACCACCCAAATTTAAGATTGGAGATCCTTTAAAATCAATCGATAAGTTATCAGATAATGCAAATGGTAAAGAAGCCTGTGCAGTTAAAAATTTAATACCATTTAAATTTCTACCGGACAAACTATTAATATAAGCTGAAAAAACCAAGTTTTGTTTTTTTGATCCTGCGAATGCAATTGATATAATTTTTTGACCAGTTCTTACTCTTTCCAATTCTGCGAATTCTATTGAATCGAAATCCACTTCCTGATTATCCAAAGGTATCAACCGAGCAACAACAAAATTATAATCCAAGCTACTGTCTATTAATTCCATACCATAAGAATTTAATTCATGATCCAAAGCAATATATTCGTCCAAATTTTGGTCAATTCCAGTAATCAATATATATCCATCATTCGAAATAATTACCCCATGCTTTCGATCAATATCACAATCTTCATTTGTTAAAATTCTTAAACAAATGTCTTTCGAAACACCTGCTATCTTTTTATAATTATTCAAATCATTAACATTAACCACAGCCATTAACGAATCAGATACTTTCTCAATGGCCGTATTAACAGCCGATTCTTCTACATAGACATTTCTTTCAACAATTTTTTCAGTATAATTAAACTTACCATCCTCTATCACGAAATTAAAAAACAAGATAAATGTTAGCGCACCACCTATCACACCGAAAATAACACTTACAATAATTGAAACAATTTTTTTCTTCATTATATAAATTTACAAGCAGAAAAAAAATACACTATTTTCTCTTTATTACAATAGTTGTAATATCATCCATTTGTTTGTATCCCTTTCTAAACATATGCACATCGGCCAAAAGTGCATTTCTTATCGCTAATGCGGTTTCAAACCTTCCATATTCCGCCACTATTTTTTGAAATCTTTCCATACCGTACATCAATTTATCATTCTGCCATGCTTCCGGAATACCATCAGAATAAAGCACTAAAACATCACCACGATCCAAATCTATGTCTCTAATTTTGAGAGTTTTTTGAATATCTTTAATCATTCCAAGCGCCAATCCACCTGCCGGTAACAAGCTAACCTCTCCCGTAGAAGCTTTATAATGAATAATTTGTTCATGACCGGCGCTGACATAAGTCATTTTTTGATTCATTTGATCCCAATTCAACAGCACCAATGTAATAAACATATTGGCAACGGTTTTTTCTTTCAACACCTTATTTACGTCCGCTAAAATTTCATTCATTGGTTTTGTCCCGGCAAAAGTGTAAAACAAAGCATTTGCAATCGATACAACTATCCCTGAAGGAACACCATGGCCTGTTACATCACCAAGATAAAATAACATATTATGCTCATCAACGGACAAAAAATCATAACAATCTCCACCAATTTCTTCCGCGGGAATCAAGCCTGCACTTATATCAATACCACTCACCCTTGGAATTGATTTTGGAATAATACTTTTTTGTATTTCTTTTGCCAATTCCAATTCTTTTCCGACTCTTTCTTTATAAACTAATGCTTTTGTACTTTCTTGCAAATCCGCCGCCATTTTATTAAAACTATCAGCTAAAAGCTTTGTTTCGTCTTTAGTGTTTACTTTAACGCGGTGCGTCAAATCTCCTGTAGCCAAAATTTCAGCACCTTTTTTCAATTCTTTGATAGGCCTTGTAATAGCCGTTCCTAAAATAATCGCTAAAATAATTCCAATTGAAAGTCCAAATACGGAAATGATAAATATTCGTATCTGAGAAGCAAAAATTCTGCTTTCTAATGCTTGATATGTAACATCATAAATTACAGCAAACTGATCATCGGCAGGATTAACAATATATTCAATTTTTTCACCGGGGAATAACCCATCAACCGCATTCTCTTCAAAATCTATTGAATTCAGATTGCCGTTTTCATCTTTCTTGTAATAAATGGCATTATTCTGATCCTTTTCTTTTACAGATAAATTTTTTGATTTCAATTGTTTTTTTAAAAGATCATTTTCCACTTCTCTTTTTCCTATGAATTGTTGGTCACTCTCAGTCAAAGAATCATATAACAAATTTCCTTCATAATCAGCTATCCTGATCCTTGAAATATCAGGATTTTTATCGAAAACTTGTTCTATTTCTCTATTAAAATACAAAAATGACTCAGGTATCAAATAGAGTTTATAATCATTTATTATGCTTTCTGAAGTCAATTCGGCAAAAGACATCGCATTTTCAAAAATATCCTGAGTAATATTCTTCCTTTCTTCTCTAATTTGAATTACTGCAGCAGAAATCAAAAGAGCAATCACAAAGATGGAAATGGCCAGTATTAATTTTGATTTTAATGATTTCATTCTTCAGACTTTGTTAAGTAAAAGTTTTCAGGATTAACAATTCCATCAATTCTTGGAACGAAAACCAATTCTTGCGCATAAGCAAATATTATGTCAGTTTCATACAGT
>WJLA01000028.1 GCA_014728765.1 Candidatus Peregrinibacteria bacterium | reverse complement strand
CAACTCACGTCCCCACCGGTTGGAGTTTTGAACAAGAACAAGAGTATTACAACGCCAAAATTGATCAAGAATTGGAAAAAGTCCAACGTTCACTATTTCCATTCGACTGGATAAAGAAAAAAATTGCCAAAGTTCTAGGATGGACTTGATTGCTTTTATCTTTGTATAAGATGTCACTAAATTATTATGGAATCACTGTGACAGTTGTTCCAATATCAGTAAATTTATAAGCAAAATCCGCATCTTTCGGCAGTAGCCTAATACAGCCATGACTTCGACGTGTTCCAATATGATTCAAAGCCTCCGACCAAAAAACTCCACCATCATTTGCAAGAGATGGCAATGCATGAATCCCATAACCTCCGGCTCTGAACATCATAAATTTCGGCATGATATAATGAGGCCAAGCATAGGCAACTCTAACATCTTGCTTTAGAGAAATTCTGGTTGTTCCAAAAGGAGTGGGCGTGCGATAAGTTCCTGTGGAAACAGGAAATTCCTTAACGGTATGCTCGCCTATTTTCAAAAACATTTTTTGATCTGAAATATCTACCAAAATTAACTTTTCTCCTTCGAATTCAGGTGCTAACAGATTTGTAGTTTTTTGGAGATGTCTGGAATATTGCAAAATACTTTCATCCATTTCCGGATTACCGACAATTATATCAAAAGTTGTTTCCGCATCTTCTTTGATCCAAGTAATATTTTCCGCTACTGGCGCAAAATATTCTCTATAAAGACCTGCATCTGACGGAGCTTTGGCAAGAAAATCAAATTCAGCAATTTCACCAGGATCAACTCTAAGACTTTTCATTTTGATTCTGTTGCTATCTTTCCATCGGGTATCGCCGAAAACAGTAGGAGCATGAAATATGCTGGCTCTATCCTGTGCTCTGGTTGTTCCCAAATTGACAACACTTTGATCACAACCACTTCTTTCTGAAAACCAAGGCATATTTCCAGTGTTTTTAACTCTTATTTTAATATTAAAAAGTTCTTCAGGTTCAACTTGACCGGGAAATTCATTATTGATATGAACACCATCATAAACAGCTTCAGTTTGTCTATCGACATGACAAGACACAATCAAATTCTCTGTGGCTTGACTTGCAGCATCAACCACCTGAGCATTGGCAATCGTAATCATAGAAAATGTCGATAAGATAGACAAAAATGTTGTTACTATTTGATTCATTTGTTTTTATTAGATAATTCCATTATATATCATCTATTGACATTAATCAATTTAATGTTATTGTATTATCTATTCATAATCACTATGTCAGTATTAAAAATTGAATTCAGAGAGCCACAAATTACCGCGGAAAATGCCGATTTCAAAACACAATTGGATTTGTCGGAAGAAATTGAAGAAGCAACAGGATTTGATCGTGCAGTGTTCGCAATAAAAAAATCAGTTAAAAATCTAACGGTAGGTTGCCTTGGTTGTGGCAAAGATGGTGAGATTTATAGAGGTATAATAATCTATCCCATAAGTGAAGATGAGCTATACGAGATGGACTATCAATTGCCTGAACTTAGATCAATTCTTGAATCTGTACGTGCGGAATTATATGCCTGTGAAAATTGTATAAATGAAGGTAAAAAGGAAACTTATCATGAATTTGTGGTCGCTAAAATGTTTGAAAATTTAGATTTAGAGAATGCTGAAATTAAAAAAATATGAATGAAAAAATTGTAAACATTAAAGATTACAAAAACTCTTCGCGAATTATTCGTCGCAATGAGACAATGAATGTGAGCTTGCCGGAAGAGCTGGAAAATTTGACAGGATTTTCTGAAGGGCAATTGGAATTGGAACAAATTAGAAAAAGAGTAAAATGTCTTGCTTGTGAAAGTGTTTGTAATGAAAAAATCGGCAGATTAATCAGTGTAAGTAATGTATATGCAAATATTCCATATACTCTTTCGGAATTACCGGAGAATATAAGATCAATCTTAAAATCAGTTCAAGCAGTAGTTCATGGGTGTTTGGAATGTCGAGTATTTTTTTTGTATAAAGACAAAGAAGAAAAACTGATTAAGGAATTTATATTTGATTCCAAAAATCAAGAAGTTGTTCCTTTTCCAAGTCACCCAAGCAACCTCTGAAGCTCAGACTTAAAATCATCAACATCTTTGAATTGTCTATAGACACTGGCAAACCTGATATATGCCACTTCATCAAGGTTTTTTAATTCATTCATAATATCCTCTCCTATTTGTGTGGAAGAGACTTCTTTTCCGACATTACTCCATTTTTCTTCCAGTTTTTCCAGCATTTCCACGATTTGTTCTTGAGTAACCGATCTTTTTTCACAAGCTTTCCAGATTCCGTTCAATAGTTTTTGTCTATTGTATACCTCTCTTGAATCATCTTTTTTAACAACAAGAAAATTGTTCAATTCCGCTCTTTCAAAAGTTGTAAATCTGAAATCACAACTTGCACATTCTCTTCTTCTTCTAATTTCTTTCCTCTCATTGGTTTCTCTTGAATCGAGTACTCTGGTGTCTTCATGTTTGCATTTGGGGCAAATCATATATTTTGATTAGTTTGCGGTTATTATACATTAAGTTTGCGTGGAGAAAACTTTATTTTTTTGTTAAAATCCAAGCATGAAAATAAAAACTGCAATACAAAATTTTTTGGAGTACTCGGAAGTAAACAAAAATCAGTCTCAAAAAACATTGGAAAATTACCGACACTACTTGGGGAGATTTGAAAAATGGCTCGGATCCGATTTTGATGTTTCAAAGCTGGATTTGCAGACGATTAACAAGTTCAGAGTTTATTTGAATCGCTTAACTGACGATGACGGTTCTCCCCTTCTGACAGTAAAAACTCAAAATTATCATATCATTGCGCTAAGGGCATTTTTAAAATATTTGGTAAAAAATGATATCGAAAGTTTGGCTCCTGAAAAAATAGAATTGTCAAAAGTTGATGATAGAACAGTTGAATATTTGGACAGGGATGAATTGGAAAAGTTGTTTGCTGCCATTGACAATGATGGAATAAGAGGACTTAGAGATAAAGCTTTGATGAAAGTTTTATATTCTACAGGTCTAAGAATAAGCGAATTGGTTGCTTTGAATGTTGATCAGATTAATTTGGAAACTAGAGAATTCAGAGTGCAAGGAAAGGGTAGAAAATATAGAATTGTTTTTCTATCTGAAGATGCTTGTAAATCGTTGATTGATTATTTGAAGGCAAGAAAAGATTCAATTAAGCCGGTATTTATCAGCCATGGAAGAGTTAAAAAAGCGGATCCGAGCAAATCTGAAGATGAGCTTCGCCGCTTAACACCTACAATGATTCAATATTTAATTAGAAATTATGGAAGACTTGCGGGCCTGGTTAAACCTGTCACTCCGCATAAATTAAGACATAGTTTTGCAACTGAACTTTTGAAAAATGGAGCCGATATCAGATCTGTGCAAGAAATGCTTGGCCACTCTTCGATTACTACCACGCAAATTTATACTCATTTAACCAATAATAGATTGAAGGAGATTCATAAAAAATTTCATAAGTAATATTTTGAGATTAGCTCTATTATATTGTGTATTGATATGTTTCTTAACCTAGAACCATGAAAATAATACTTATGTCATTGTGTATGGTGCTATTGACAGCTTGTAGCAGTAGCACAGAACAAAAACATGATTTCGAAAAAATTGCCAAAGCTTGTGAAGAAAAAGGCGGAAGATGGCATGAAGAATGGAGTGAATGTGCAATAAATGAGAAAAACTGGTGTGAAGAAATGGGTGGGCAATTGGACACATGTGCATCATCTTGTTCCGCACATGGTGAAAAAGATCCAGGCCCATGTATCTTAAAATGTAATACACGTTGTTACTGGAAATAGAGAGTGCTATATTTTGTGTATGATTGAATTTAAAAAAGCTGTTAAAAAATATGGCACGACAAAAGTCTTGGATGAGATTGATTTGAATATCAAACCCGGAGAATTTGTTTCAGTGATAGGGCCATCAGGAGCAGGAAAATCAACACTTGTTTATGCCTTAATTGGTGCTGAAAAACTCAGCTCCGGCGTGATTTCTGTGGATGGTTTTCGGATAAATCGAATGAATCAAAAAGAGATGCAATATTACCGTCGGCGCATCGGAGTTGTTTTTCAAGATTATAGGTTATTGCCTCAAAAGACGGTATTTGAAAACATTGCATTTGCGTTGGAGGTTTGTGGATATCGGGAGGAAGATATTAGAAAACTGGTTTTGGATGCACTGCATACAGTGGGTTTAAATGCTTCTTTTGGAAAACGTTTTCCACATCAAATTTCCGGTGGAGAAAAACAACGTTGTGCGATTGCAAGAGCACTTGTGCATGGTCCGGGTCTGATTATTGCAGATGAACCTACCGGGAATCTTGACCCGGACACCGGTTTGGAAATTATCAAATTGTTGGAAAAAATAAATCAGGACGGTATAACTGTAATTCTAACTACTCACAACAAAGATTTGGTTAATTTTTTGAAAAAAAGAGTGATAAAAATTGATGATGGCAAGATTGTTTCCGACAAGGGAGAAGGAAGATACGAATAATATTTTTATTTTTTTTTAATTTTGTACGAATAAACTTGCTTCATGCAAAATGAAGCAAAATTTATACATGGACTTTGGCTTTTGCCGGAGATGAATCATAGGAAGCTTTCCAATCTCCTTGAGGCTTTTGGAACTTTTGAACAAGCTTGGAAAAGATATGGAGATCAAAGAAATCTTGATAAAGAAATGGAGTGGTTATGGAACAATGATATTTTTTTGATAGACCGGAGTAGCAAAGAATATCCTATGCTACTAATGCAAATTCCATACCCACCATGGATGCTCTATAGAAAAGGGAGTAGTCTGCTTTGCCTTGAAAAAATGTTGGCCATAGTTGGCACCAGAAAAGCAACGGAGAATGGGTTGGAGCTTGCTCATGATTGGTCAAAAAGCTTTGCTGATGCAGGTGGAACAGTTGTTAGTGGACTTGCATTTGGTGTAGATGCAGCAGCTCATCGTGGAGCAATTAAATCAACAATCGCAGTATTACCGGGGGGTCTCATGAGCATTGCGCCACGCAGTCATATTGGTTTGGCAAAGCAAATTTTAGCTAATGGAGGAGCATTGATTTCAGAATATCCTCCCGAAAAAGATTGTCGAAAACACCATTTTCTGGAAAGAAACAGGATAATTTCAGGACTATGCAAAGCTACACTGGTAATTGAAGCTTCAGAAAAGTCCGGGGCTTTGATGACCGCTCATTACGCCTTGGAACAAAATCGCGAGGTCTGGGCTGTTCCGGGAAATCCCGGAAAGATTCAAAGCAAGGGTTGCAATAGCTTGATCAAAGTAGGGGCCGGCTTAATTGATCAAGGTGAAGACTTGTTAGAGCTTTACGGCCTAAAAGGTAAAATTTTTGAATTGAAACAAAATCAACAAAGCATTATGAGAGAAATTGAAAAATATCCTCATAGCATTGAAGAATTAATGGAAAAACTTGATCAAAATATTGTTTATGAATTGCCCACATTGGAAACTCTGGGTTTGATTAGATTAAACAATCAATTTAAATATGAAAAAGTTATTTGATTGCAGTAACACGATGCACTTCTTCGAGTGTTGTGACACCTTCTAAAACTTTAATTATTCCATCTTCTCGCATTGTAATCATGCCTTTGCGTCTGGCGGATTCAATCATCTTGGTTGTGCTGGCTTTGTTAAGGATTAAGTCCTTCATTTCAAAATCAACTTCAAGCATTTCAACTATACATACTCTGCCTTTATAACCGGAGTGTGAACATTCGTCGCAACCATCAGCCTCTGGCAGTGTAGGAGGAATAGTTAATTCCATTGATGGTCTGACTGATTTTATGGCTTTAATAACTTGTTCCAGCTCATTTTTTTCTGATTCTGAAACAGGTTGTTGTTTGCTGCAGTGAGGACAAATTTTTCTAACCAATCTTTGAGCTATGATAGTGTGAAGTGAAGGGGCAATCATAAAAGGTGGTAGGCCTATATTGATCAGTCTGGGTATTGATTCAATTGCACTGTTTGTGTGAAGTGTTGAAAGTAGCACGTGACCTGTCAAAGCTGCTTGTGCAGCAGTTTCGGCGGTTGCCTTATCTCGGATTTCCCCTATCATTATGACTTCCGGATCTTGTCTTAAAATGGATCTGAGACCACTGGAGAATGTATAGCCGCCTTTTTCATTGATTTGGCTTTGTGCTATACCTTCAAGGTGATATTCAATCGGATCTTCAAGTGTAATGACTTTTGAGCCGGGTTTATTGAATTGTGAAAGGATAGTGTAAAGAGAAGTGGTTTTACCTGATCCTGTTGGACCTGTCATCAAAATCATCCCATGTGACAAATCTCCCAAATTTTTGATTTTTCTTAAATATTGACCCGAATAGCCGAGTTCTTCAAAAGTCACCAAGTGCCTTCCGCTATCCAAAAGTCTTAATACAAAACTTTCTCCATATTCCGTTGGTAGAGTAGAGACACGAACATCCACTTTCCTTTCATTTACTTTAAAGAAAAACCTACCGTCTTGGGGAATATCGTCTATGTTTACTTTTAATTTCGATTGATATTTAAGCTGACTTGAAATGTGTTCAAAGGTTGCCTTATCTATTCTGAAAACTTCATGCAAAACACCATCAATACGATATCTGCATCGCACAAAAGTCTCTTCAGCTTCAAGGTGAATATCAGATGAACCTGCTTTTAATGCCCCAACGCAAATCATATACACAGCCTCTTCCGAATTAACATTTTTGAGCTTTTCTCCCATTTGGTTCAAAGCTTCAAGCTCTTTTTCATAGGTTTTTAAGTTTTCCTCATCGACTTTGGTATCAATTTCTTTTTTTACTACATATTGATCTGATTCATAGAGCTTAAGTGCTTCCAAAATCCCTTCATCAGAAGATAAATTAATATTGATAAGAAAACCGGCATCTTTGAGTCCTTTAATGACATTTCTGGTTTCAGGATCAGTCGGGTGGGCTACTGTGACTCGGATCTTCTTGCCAAGCTTGTAAAAGGGGATGATTAAATTCTTTTTGGCTATTTCAGGTGGTATTAGCTTCAGTAAATCCGGATTAATTGGTGTTGATGCAATATCAACATAATTCATATTCATTTTCTGAGCTTTTTCCATGGTAGCTTTCTCCTTTTGCTCTCTTTGAATTTTTTGCAAATTGTTTGATAAGTCCTCTTTTTGAGGCATTGTAGCAGGTGGAGGTGTTGTAGCTGGAGTTTGATTGTTTTGAGTTTGTTGAATTGATCCAGAGTCACTCCCAACTTGCTGAGAATTTCCATTATCAGCTGATTGATTTCCGGGATTTTTGTAATCTATTTGGTCTGCCACTGAAATGTTTAAGGTTAATCTCTTAATTGTAGCATTTTTTCTGTTTTTTTTCCAGTATTCGAATATTAAAAAAGCGTCAAATTTATGACGCTATTTTTTTGCAATTTTAGTTTTATTACGCTGCTGCTTTGACAGCTTGTGCAATTTCTTCAGCCTCTTCTTCAGTTATGCCTTCCAAATCTACCAAATCGCCTACAGCCAAACCTTTCAATTGGGCAATTTTGGTGAGGTTGGCTTTTTCGAGTTTTTCTAAGACTGTCTTATCAAGACCGGTCTCACTTATGTCTTCAATAACCGGTTTCTCTTCATCTTTTTGAGCCCCCTTCATGTCACTGATATCCAAAACGTCAAGCTCCAATCCAATCAATTTAGAAGCTAATCTTACATTTTGGCCGCTTTTTCCTATAGCTAATGGTCTTTGATCCGGATTAACATAAACTGTAGCTCTTGTTTCATCCTCATTGAACTCGATAGCGGCGACTTTTGCGGGTGCCAAAGCAGCCTTAATGTATTCTTCCATGTCTTCAGACCATTGAATGACATCAATTCTTTCACCATTTAGTTCATCCATTACGTTCTGAACACGAACTCCTTTTTGTCCGACACACGATCCGATCGGATCAATTTTAGGGTCACTTGATGTTACAGCAATTTTCGATCTGATTCCAGGTTCTCTGGCTATTGACTTGATCTCCACCAATTCACTTTTAATTTCGGGAATTTCCAACTCCATCAGTTTTTTTACCAAATTTTCATGACCTCTAGAAATCAAAAGCTGAGGTCCTTTACTTGTTCTGATCACTTTATCAAGATATAGCTTGATTCTTTGTCCGGCATAATATCTTTCTCTTGGAATTTGTTGATCTTGAGGCAGTATCGTAGTCAACTTGTTGTCCAGATTGACATGAACCAATTTTCCTTCAACTCTTTGTACCAAGGCATTAATCAATTCATTCTCTCGATCTTTAAAGGTTTCATACATAACTTCTCTTTCGGCTTCTTGAATTTTTTGTATGATTACTTGTTTTGCTGATTGTGCTGCAATTCTTCCATATTCCATAGGAGTAACATCAATTTTGACTTCTCCTCCTTCTTTAGCGTCGTTTTGATATCTTGAAGCTTCTTTTAGAGAAATTTGTATTTCCGGATCCTCCACTTTTTTCACAATTTCTTTAACCAAATAGACAGTGGCAAGTCCGCTTTCATCATCCATTTCCACTTCAATGTTCTGATCTTTGTTTCCATAATCTTTTCTGTAAGCCGCACGAAGTGCCGCTTTGATAGTTTCCATCACCTGCTCTTTGGGAATATTTTTTTCATCACAAAGCTGGTTAATCGCGGCTATAAATTGTGACTGCATGTGTTTAAAGTTATTTTAATAAGAAATAATATTTTTTTGTACAGTAAAACTACGGATCCTAGCGTACTAAGATCCAGATTCAGTCTGAATCTACACTAATTAAGTTTATTTGTAAAGTTTTTGCGAAATCACTTTGTAAACCGTTTCCATTGAGAACCCTCTATTTATTAAAAATCTGAATATTCTTTCTTTAATTTGTTCAGAATTATCGAATCTACGCTCTAACAGTATTACTTTCTTTTCTACAATTTGTTCAGCCAATTCATATTCATCAATGCTTGCCAAAGTTAGCTTTTTTGTGATTATATCTTCCGATATTCCCTTGTTTTTTAATCTTTGATATAGCTTTCTTTTTCCTTGTGGTGCTCTCTTGAGTTGTGCATCAATAAAACTTTCGGCATACTCTTGATCATTGAGAAGATTCATGAAGGCCAGTCTCTCGATGATTTCTTCAATTTCATGTTCATCGCATGTATCCTGATTTAACTGATTCTTTTGATGCAGTTTCTTTCTCATTTCCTGAACCGTATATCTTTTTTTAGCCAGTAAATCATAAGAATACAGCTGTAGACGCTTTTGTTTTTTATTCAAGGTTAATAAATATTAATTTTTATTTTGTGATTGCGCTTCATTTTCTTTAGCCAATTGAATTTTTTCTATCAGCTCCTTTTCAATCTTGGCGGATATTTTTTGATTGTCAGGCATTGATAGGAAATTTTTAGAATTCTCTCTACCTTGTCCAATTTTGGTTTCCCCATAACTATAGAATGCTCCTGCTTTTCTAACCACTTCGTATTTAACAGACAAATCTAACAAGTCACCAACTTTGCTAATTCCTTTGTTGTACAAAATGTCAAATTCCGCAACTTTAAATGGTGGGGCTACTTTGTTTTTCACAACTTTAACCTTAACTCTGTGTCCTGTATAATTTTTATCTTCTCCGGTTCCTTCTTCTATTTTCCCAATACTTCTTATTTCCATTCTGACAGAAGAATAAAATTTAAGAGCATTTCCACCTGTTGTGGTTTCCGGATTTCCGAACATAACTCCGATTTTCATTCTCAATTGATTAATGAAAACCACTGTTGCTTTTGATTTGCTGATTGCAGCGGTTAATTTTCGAAGTGCCTGACTCATTAATCTGGCTTGCAATCCCATGTGAGAATCTCCCATTTCTCCATCTATTTCTGCGCGTGGAGTCAAGGCGGCAACAGAATCTATCACAATTAAGTCGAGCGCATTTGATCTGACCAATGTTTCGGCGATTTCCAAAGCTTGCTCACCACTATCTGGCTGAGAAATAACCAAGTTATCTAAATCCACACCGATTTTTTTTGAATATTCAGGGTCTAGGGCGTGTTCCGCATCAATAAATGCCGCCATTCCTCCGGCTTTTTGTGCTTCGGCAATCATATGCAGAGTTAAAGTGGTTTTACCTGAACTCTCCGGCCCGTATACTTCAATAATTCTTCCTTTGGGAACACCACCTCCAAGAGCCAAGTCCAATGAAAGTGACCCCGTTGAAAAGGTGGCGACTTGCATATTTTGATGCTCTCCCATTTTCATGATGGCACCTTTCCCATAAGTTCTTTCAATTTGTGCCAAGGCCAATTCAACCGCTTTTTGTTTTTCAGTATTAATTGTTTTAGTGTTTTCTGCGCTACCTTTCATAGTTTTTTTGTTAAGTTTTAATTTTCTATCCAAGCTTAGGTGAGTTTTTGCTCACCGTCAAGTCTCTGAACTGTACAATTCTTTAAAATGTGTTTGAATTAAAACACTTCAATCTTAAATAAAGATAAACTTTTAACCAAAAAAAGCCCATTTGGGAGAAATAGGCTTTTTTGGATGATTTCGTCGTTTCCATATTAGATAACGTAAATAAATTTAATTTGTTACATAAATGATTAAAAAAGTTAATTTGACTGTAAATAAATTAGATTGTAATTTTAATCACGCTCTATTTTGCATTTATGAAAATATTATTTATCGGAGACATATATGGGAAGCCGGGCAGAAGAGCTGTTCGAGAATGCTTGCCTGAAATTGAAGCGGATCTGATAATTGCCAACGCTGAAAATGTTCATCATGGCAAAGGAGTCAGTGATGCAAAAATTAAAGAATTGCAAGAACTGGGAATCGACTATTTCACATCAGGAAATCATGTGTGGAAAGTCTCAGAAATTTATGAACACATGAAGAAAGTCGACTACCCATTGATTAGACCCGCCAATTATCCCGAAAATATACCGGGAAGAGGTGATGGGATAGTAAAAGTTGGAGATAAGGAGGTTTTGGTGATTAATTTAATGGGTCGAGTTTTTATGCATGCAAATTTGGATGATCCATTTAGAAAATTTGATCAGATTTTGGATAAATACTCTGATCACCAATTTGCTGCGATAGTTGTTGACTTTCATGCGGAAGCCAGTTCGGAAAAATGGGCGTTTGCTCATTATGTTGATGGCAAAGCCAGTGCTGTTTTCGGCACACATACTCATGTGCCGACAGCTGACGAAAGAATCTTGCAAAAAGGAACAGCATTTCAGACCGATGTCGGCATGAATGGACCAATTAATTCCGTGATTGGAGCACAAAAAGAGCCAATAATAGAAAACTTTTTGACTCAAATGCCGGTAAAACATGAAGTGGCCGAGGGACCAGTGTTTTTTAATGCAACTTTAATTGACGTTGATGAAAAAACAAGACATGCTAAAAGTATAGAGCGAATTCAAAAATATATAGATTAAACATATGAAAAGAAGCACAAGAATAATAAGTTATTTTGCAATTTTTACAGCGGTTTTTTTGTTCGGATGGGCTGCAGCGGTTGTAACAAATCAAGTGGCGGAATCAGAAATTATTTCGGATATCATTTCCAATCCGGATCCTGTTCAAAAAGAGTTTAATGCCAGAGCTGAAGCTGAAGGAGTAGAACTTGATACATTCTGGCTGGTTAAAGAAATTTTGGAAAAGAAATATGTAGAGGATGATGAAATTGATGGTGATTCTGTAGTTTATGGAGCTACCAAGGGTTTAACCGAAACATTGGAAGACCCGTATACCGTTTTCATGACACCTGATGAAACTCAAGAATTTAATGATAACCTGAATGGTGATTTGGAGGGTATAGGGGCTGAATTAACAGTCAGAGATCAGGTTTTGATGGTTGTTTCACCATTAAAAAATTCACCTGCCAAAGAGGCCGGCTTGTTACCTGATGATATAATTTATAAAATTGATGATGAAGTGGCCGCTGAAATGTCACTTTTTGATGCCATTCACGCAATTAGAGGTGAAAAGGGAACCGAAGTGGTTTTGACTATTATCAGAGAAGGGGTGGAGCAGCCTTTTGATTTAACAATTGAAAGAGATCAAGTTGAAGTTGCCAGCGTGGAACATGAAGAATTACAAGATGGAATATGGCTGGTTACGGTAAATCAATTCAGTGACGACACAAAAATGGAATTTGATCAGGTGATCAATGAAATCAAGTTGGCTGAAGGGAGAGGAATAGTACTTGACTTAAGATATAATGGAGGTGGATATTTGGCCGGCTCAGTCGACATTATGTCAGCTTTTATTCGAGATGCCAAAGAAATTGTCACTATCAAATATCGTGACCCACAGTTAAATCAAACATATTTCACAGATGGAAAAGCTCAATTGCCTGATATTCCGCTGGTGGTATTGGTGAATAGAGGTTCAGCGTCAGCTTCTGAAATAGTGGCAGCAGCCGTGCAAGACTTGGAAAGAGGTCTTGTTATTGGTGAAAAAACTTTCGGTAAAGGCAGTGTTCAAGAAGTTAATCCTTTACCCGATGGATCAAGTCTAAGACTAACAGTTGCAAAATGGTATTCACCGGATGGAAGCAATATCGATCATGTCGGACTGGAACCGGATAGAACAGTTGAATTAACCGAAGAAGATTATCAAGCTGCAAGAGATCCTCAAGTTGATGCAGCAGTTGAATATTTAAACAGTATTCAATAGATTTGTTTAATTTGTTTGTTATCCTTCATGCCTAGAATTGACATGTTATACTTATGTGTAATTCAAAAATTGCTGAGATAGCTGTAGAGTTCCTGTGGTTCTTTTAAGAGTCGCGGGGACTGCCCAATTGATTATTGAATTTGTATCCGACTCCATAAATCGTTTCAATTTTAAGATCTCTAAAGTTTTGTAATTTTTTTCTAAGATTATTGATATGAACAGCTAGAGTATTGGTTTGAGCATAGATATTATAATCCCAGACCAATTCCAGAAGTGATAACCTATCAATGATACGATTAGGATTTTTGGCAAAAAATAACAATAATTGTATTTCTTTTTTTCTCAGCCTTATTTTTGGAGAGTTGTCGGAAATTAAAGTTAACCCTTCGAGATCTAGCCAGATTTGTTGCGTAATATTCATTAAAATTGGTTATTTTCCATCAGAAAATATAAAAAGCCAATTAAATTCGGTTAAAAATTTTATGAATTAAATTTAAAAAGTCTTGCGAATCAAGATAAAATGGAATAAACTCCCGTCAGAAATCCGCGGAGAGATGGCTGAGTGGTCGAAAGCGGCGGTCTTGAAAACCGTTAGGGGCGCAAGCTCCTCGGGGGTTCGAATCCCTCTCTCTCCGCCATAAAAATTTAGCTTGTTTGTTATGTTTAAAGAAATCGCAATCACAAAAAATGGAGAAGAAATGTTACAAGATGAAAAATATTGTTCAAGTCTTGTTGTCTCACCGCAATATCAAACTCATCTAGAATTTTATGATACTCTAGAAAAAAATCCCTGCGCATTATCAAATAATACTCGAGAACTAGTTCATCATATCAATTATGAAGTGATTGATAAGCTGAAAGGTTTCAAAATTTTGAATTTTGAAAAAAGAAATGATTTCACTGAAAACTATAGCGACCTTGATAGCTTGGTAAGAGTTTTAGTAGAAAAGAGCATGGATGTAATTGCTACACCGAGTAGGGTATTAACTTTTCCTGATGCCGAGATCAAGCTTTACCCACTGACTGCAAACATGATTGAAGAGATTAGAGCTAATATGGCCAACTGCATTAATCCGAAGCCGGAATTACCTTGCTATGATAATGCTAAAGAATCTGGCTTCCCTAGAGAAAGCCAGTATAATTTAGGCAATTTTTTTAATAAAGTAGGATAATTTTATTTTGTCCCTTGGAACTCTGTTGCGTAAGCAGCTTTGGCTGCTTTTAAACCATTTTTTTCTTCAAAAGTATAGTTTGGTAATATGGTTACTCCTTTGTCTAATAATTTCTGATAGATAGTGTTCCTTATTTCTTCCGGAGTTTTAAAAGCATATTCTTTAGCAAGTTTTTCCTGTTCTTGTTTTGAGCACATTTCAACTTGAACAGAATAAGAAGCCATTGTTACACCGGAATCATTGTATTCAACAGAGCTTAATGCATCTGCATGTGTTCTACTCCATTCATTGGTAAATTGGGGAAAACATCTACTGTAATATTTCAAAACATATGCGTTACAACTATCAGTTAGAGTTCTGGTGTTTGGATCTAGGCATTGTTGATTGGCGGCAAAGGTTTTTGTAAGAACCGGTTTAACCCCTTTATCCTCAAGTTTTTCAGGATTCTTTGTCTCAATCATAAGAACCACTCCACTTTCACCAGCTGCGATTTCTATTCCTTTATTTCTATAAATTGTGGGATTATTTTTCATCTGTCTCCAATTTGCTTGGTATTGTGTTTTGTTGTCCGATTGATGATCGGTTTTTTGATCAACACCGTTGGAAGGTGCTACATTCTGTTGATGACTTGATTGTTCGGAATTATTATTACCATTATTATTCAATCTTTCACTAAAATGATAACCTAATGCACCTATTGCTGCGGATGCTACTATAGAGGAAATGGTACCGATAGCTTTTGGGATTCTTTTTCTGTATTTTGCTCCAGTGGCAATTGGTCTGATTGTATCAAAATCGTCTTCATTTAAAGATGGTAAGGTGCCTCTATAAAAGCTTTTAGGCTTATTCGGAGAAGCCGGAATATCTGTTGCAGGATTTGAATTATCGATAATGGTCGGGTTTTCACTATCAGAGTTTTTGGCATTTATTGAAACCACTACTCGATCGTGATTAGCTTCTTTCATTCTGGTTGTGGGAATTTCTGATGATGAAATCGGTGCTTGAATATAATCAGTTGCATCTCCTCTTACAGTTTCAGCTTCATCATAACGACGTGTCGGCTGACCTGTTGATGGAATAGCTTCCAAATGTCTTCTTTTTGATGAATTCATAATATTTAATAGTTATTGTCAAGACTGGATTATTAAATATTATTTATATTTTGTCAAGTTTTTTTGGAAATGTGCTTATCCTCTCTTGGTCATTAAAAATGTGGTGTAGTTTTGTTTGCTATCCTGAAGGTTTTTATCAATGATATCTAAATTATAAATTTTACTGAGAATTTCGGGACCCATTACCGCAACATTTTTGGGAATTTTCTTTTGAGACATTTGTTTAGCAACGGTAGCATGCCCGATCAAATCACCTTTGCCACTTGTTTTTTTTAGATGCGGGTATTTTTCGGCCAGATTGCTTTTGCATTGTTTTAAAACTTGAGGATGAGTCATGATAGTATCAATTTCTTCAACTTTGGCATCAGATCTTTTCATCATATAATGTGCAATAATGATGGCAAATTCTTCAACTATTTTGAATTTGTGTCTGGCAGCTGCCTGAATACTCTCTTGAACCACTCCACCAATGGAGTTATGCATAGCGAATTGACCATAATCAATATTACCCTTGTGAAGCTCAGACAATACTCTTTCCGTAGTTCTCAAATATTTAACTTTAAAATTTTTGATATTGTGTCGTTTTGCGTAGTCTTGTAACGCTTGCTCATTGAAACTTCCTTTATCACCTTGAATTCCAAAAACTATGTAATCTTTACTGATTCTTTCCGGAAGCAAGCGGTTAAAAAGTCGATCGTAAATATCTCCAAGCTTTAAACGCATACGCTTCGTGTATGGATTATAATTTTGAAGTCCTAAAAACAGTTCCCAGGTATCATGACATGTTTGCTCTCTGATTTCTTGTAATTTTTTGATTCCTGAAGTGTCAATCGGGGTTTTGGGCAAATCAAATTCATTCAAAAGTCTACCGATAAAATGTGTCAGACCTTGCGTGTTAGCCGCTAATCTGTCGTGCTCTTCTGCCGACATTTCTACAATTTTGAGTCCATTTTTTTTGCAAATTTTCTTCCAATTTTGATAATTTTTTGAAGATGCGGAAAGATTATCTAACATAATCGGCAGATCTTTAAACCCATTTTTGGCAGAATCGGGACCAAACATGGGGTGTGTCAAAATAACTTGAGTTGCTTTGCCTCTCAGCATTTTTTGATAAAGCTTTTTAGGGTGTACTTTAACTGACAAAACATCAATTATCGTGTGATGATCTTTCAAATGATCCAATTGATCCTTAAGCGTAGTTTCCAGACTATGTATTGGCACGGAATAAATAATTGTTCGTTTTCCGTGATATGCTTTTTCAAAATTTTCTGTAGGATTGAATTTTTTTAGGTATTTATCTTGTTTGGCTCGATTTTCATCTCTGGTTAGTATTGTGATTTCAAAGTCAGCTTTCAGTAATTCGCAAAGTACTTTAGCGAACCTTCCCGAGCCTACTATTGTTAAATTCTGCATGGTCAGTTTTTATATATTGATCAATTGCATCGATATTAACACAAAAGCTTATTCTGACATATTTTTTTCCATGAAGACAAACTCAAGTTTAATTTGATTTTTAAATAGTAAGATATTACAATTGTCGGGCGTTGAACTTTGAACAATCAATTGTCGCTGATATAATGAATGACAAATAGTGGAGAGATACCCAAGAGGCTGAAGGGGCGGGATTGCTAATCCTGTAGGTCGGCATCCGCCGGCGCGAGGGTTCGAATCCCTCTCTCTCCGCCATTGAACTGTATCCTAAAAACGGACTCAATCTGTTTTCTTACATAAAAAAATCCCCATAGATTAGTGCCATACCAAATCTTTGAAGCTAATCAGCTTTTATTGTTTACTGACTGATATAATATTCCTATTAATTTTATAAGTAAGTCCTTTTTTATTTGATATGATTAATAATATATATTTGACATGTTGTCTTTTTTATATTATTATTATTTAATAACATAATAACAAAAATAAATATGTTGAAGTTATTCAGTAATAACAATGGTAGATATTCCAAAAAGTTTAATGGAAGAGTTGCAAAAGGAGAAATTGTAGACTTGCCAACTCTAAGTCAAAAAAGCAATGTGGATGCAGTTCCAAGGAGAAGTGATATTCGTGAATTAACAAATACCACTAGAGAAACAAGAAATAATATCAGAAGAGCTGTTAACGATTAGAAAGCAAAAAAAGAGCCGATTGTTTTTGATCAATTAAAAATTGTGATGGTAAAAGTAATGGTTTTGAAACTTCATTTTAATGAAGGTTTTTTGAGATGAGTTTTGATTTTCAGGCATTTTCAACCAAATACATTCCTCTTTGAATGCCATCGACTTGATCCGACATGGCGTATAATAATTGTCCTAAACTTGCTTTTTTGAAAAATGGAGGATCAGGATCTCCGATCACAACCTCTTGGTCACTTGGGTCATAGTCTTCTATCACGGAAAAGTGACCAACACCTTCCGGTTCTTTGCCTCCTTTGAAAATACGCGTATGCCAACGTAAAATAATATCATTTTCCGGTTTCATGTTTTCTACTAGAAAATCATGGATTTGAGAGTTGGTTTTAAAGGTGTAAAGATCGCTTATTTTCAGTTTGAATCCATATTTATCGAAAAACTTTTGAATTGAATATTCAGGAATATGAATTCTTGTTCCATATCCATCAACCGGTTTTTTGTCAGTAAAAATAATTCCGGGATTTCTGAATATTTTTTTTCCACTGATCGGTAATTGCAATCCTAAATTTGCTCCGATAGTTTCTTGATCCAGAATATCCAGTCCACGTCTATACAAAATCCACTGCAAAGCTGCAGGAACGCAACAATAAGGCATTAGAGGAATTGGGTGATAATATGGCATATGTTTTTTTGTATTTTATGATTATAACACAAATCAATTAATGTTTATAACTGAATATTCTAAGACCGCTATTCATAATAACTAAAATGAATCATTTAAATAACTTTTTGTTGGAAGATCAAAATTTAGGTGAATCAATTGGAGTAGGTGAACATTTGGACCATTCGGAAAAATTTGAGTTGGATAAAGACACCGAAATGCTTGCAATAATTGCAAATCAAATTTCACTTTCAACTGATGTTATGAATGCTTTTACCCCAAGAGAGAAAAGTTTTAGAGATGGGAAGTTGTATAACAACCTCCCATTTTGAAGAATTATTTAATTTTCGGAGTTATGAATTCTCCTACTTGAGTGTCCCAAAGTCTGCCGTAGAGGCTGCCTTTTTTGTTACGAAGATCACCGTGAGCTCCTTTTTCAACAATTTCCCCGTCTTTAAGGACAATGATATTGTCAGAAGACATAATTGTAGATAGTCGATGAGCAATCACTATAACTGTTTTGTTGCGTATCAGATTTTCAAGAGCTTTTTGAATATACTTTTCAGATTCGCTATCAAGACTGCTTGTTGCTTCATCTAGAATCAGAATTTTGGCATTGCTTAATATTGCTCTGGCAATTGCTACACGTTGTCTTTGCCCGCCTGATAATTTTACTCCTCTTTCTCCGACATAAGTTTGATATCCCTTTTCAAAACTCATGATGAATTCATGGCAATATGCCATTTTTGAGGCGGCAATCACTTCTTCTTCTGAGGCTTCGAAGCGTCCGTAACGTATGTTTTCCAACAAAGTCCTATGGAATAAAATCGGCTCCTGTGGAACCATAGCAATGCTTTGATGCAATGATGATTGTGAAACATTGCTGATATCTTGGCCGTCGATTAGGATTTTTCCTTTATTGATATCATAAAATCTCATCAATACTTTCAGTATAGTTGATTTTCCACCGCCGGACGGACCAACCAGAGCAACTTTTTCACCGGATTTGATTCTTAAATTAATATTTTTCAAGACAGGCTTTTGACCCGGGCCATATTTGAAGCCAACATTCTGAAATTCTACCAATCCGCTTCTGATTCTGAGTTCTGTAGCATTTTCCAAGTCTTTAATTTGATGAGGACTATCCAGTATTTCCATCATTTCGTCGGCATCTGCGGTATGCTTGTAATATCGTCGGAAAATTCTTCCCAGAAAGAAGAGTATATCCCAAACTTGAAACATAAAGACTTGAATCACTACAAATTCTGATGCTTCAATTTGCCCGTTGATCCACATGATTAGAGAAACAACCAACATTATGACACGGAATGATTGTAATACGAAGTCCAGAGAAGCATCAAGTATTTGCCCAAAAGTCCAGGTTTTGAAGGCTTGCTTGCGCCATTTTTCTATTAACTTTCCGTATTTTTTGAATTCATAATGCTCAGCTCCAAATGTCTTGATTGTGCTCACATTGCTGATGGCATCAGCAATTGAAGCTCCCAACTTGGAATCCATTTCGGCAAAAGGTAAATCGTATTTGACATATTTATATTTTCCGATTTTGTGATGCAAAATAAGTGAAGCCATTGTCATTAGCAGTACAATTGCACCAAGCCAAATATTATAGTAGAAAATTACGATTGTAACAGAAAGTAAGGTTACGGTAGATTTGATCACATCAAACAAAAATAAATCAACAATTACTTCATATGAATTAAATAGTCGCCCCATCTTTTTAACTAAAGACCCGGCAAAATTATTTGTAAAAAAATCGTAGGAATGTTGAATTAAATATTGATAAGAATTCTTTGAAATTTTTTTCATAACTTTTGCTTCAAAATATCCGGTTATAAACCCGGCAATTCTCCAAAGTGCAAAAACCACAAAAATAGTGGCAACCAATATGAAAAGTACATTCCAGGCCTTTTCCGTAACAATTTTACTCGGCTGATTAGAGGTCATTAATTCGATAAAATCACCAAGCAAAGTGGTTCCATAGATACTAAGTGCCGAAGCTGATGCAATCATCAATGATACCAAAAGAAAAATCAATCTATGACCTTTCATTTGAGACCAATAATATTTTAGCAATCTTGAAACTGCTATTTTCCGATTTTGTTTATTGACGTTTTGACCAGTTTTTGAGCTACTAGCTTTAGGATTTTTGATAGGTCTTCGCAGTCGCGAGTCGGGCTCTTTGGGTTTTTGAGTGTTAGATTTAGACATTGTATTAAGGTTAGTTTGCCAGAGGTAAAAAAATGTATGCCACAAGCAAAGAATAAATTGGGTTAAATAATAATTATTATTCAGGCTACGCCGTTTATCAAGTTGTTCTTGAAAGCCCGAAACAAAAGCCGCTCTTGCTTGAGAACGGATGTCCAAATTAGATCTGCCTTGAGGTGAGAAAATTATGCCTTTAAGGGGTGGTTTGTGTATTTTAAAGCCTTATATCAGGCTTTGGCCATTAACCTTTAAAGCGTTAAGATAAATATATTGAGGTGTCAGCTGCTTTTTATAACGCAAAAGGTGTGCAAATGTTACACTTTAATTTGAGATGCATTTCCATTTGTAAAATTTTCTTTTACGAAGGATAACTCCATGTTCGGGAAACCCATATCTTTGCAGAAGAATTTTAAGTTCCGTTATGTTTTTAAAGACTTCACCATAATATTAGTTGATTGGTGATATGTTTTCCAATAACTTCAAGTCTCAGCTTGCGATCCATCAATAATACAATTTCAAAATTAGATCCTATCAAGGTAAAATTCGGATCTGGACCAAAGCTGCCTTCACCGGCAATGGCAATTTCAGCTCCGGTTAATTCGAGCGCGTGCAATGCTTTTTTGAAAAGTGGTGTGATCACTTGCTTTTTTTTGTGCATGGTGGCAAGTACAGCTTTTCTGCCTGCAAAAGGGTTTTGCATAAGCTTTTGGTCAAAAATTGACTAGTCAAAAATACTAATCATTCAAAAATAAAAAATCAAGAAAAACGCCCTGACATCAGTGATGTGGGCGCCCGAAGTCGGAAGTTTCACCTGCTTGGGTTACTGCTTCACTCTTGGGCGAATTGTACGTGGATGAATCACAAGCTTGTCATTTTGACAAATCTATGATTACTGTGCGCTTGTCCGAAAAAAATATCCGATCTTTGACCGTTTTGCCCTTACCCCGGCAACAAATAACCGGGGGGTGCTAATATAATGTTCACGAAAATTTGAAAGCCGTATTTGCTCTCACTGTGAAACAAACATGACGCAATATGCTATTATTTTGGATTCAAATAAGACCTCTGTAATAGATATCCACAAAGCGGCTCGGCTGATTTGTGTACATCTGCAAATACAGTAAGGTAGCTTTGAATCTCTTTTCATGCAAAGGGGACAATTTGCCACTTTGCGACGCTTGATGCTGCTTCATCATCCAGTTTAAAAATTTGAAAAACTGAATATTGTTTAGCTTGCTATAGCAATCATCGTAGTGCGGAGCAGGAATTGCTTCCATTTCATGCACATAGATAACCGCCTGCATCATGCGGGACAAATCTTCAGACTTGCCGTTTTGGTTGTAGATTCTACGCTTTTGTTCGACCTGGATATTGTAGAGCTTGATGTTTTGTGGACCTTTTAGGGGACCACTTATCAGACCTGTTTTGATTAAACCGGCCTTGGCAAGCTGCTTAATCCTTTCATATGACCCTCTACAATAGAGAATCAAATATAGTCGCGTCAATTCAGCATCATCAAGCATGAAATTGGCATTATGCGTATTGCCATTTGCCAAGTCTGTTTGACAATGATTTACTATAGCATTCAACTTCGCATCTGATAGCTTGGAAAAAATGCCATTGTAATGTTGACCGTTTGGAATTTCGTTGAAATGATTTCTCATCACATCGGCGAAATTAGTTCTAACCTGAATGTAATTGGAATATACATTTGGGTTCTTGGATAGACTTTTTTGTAACTGGTTTTGCTGAGTCGCTGTCATGAGCATAGCCATGATCTCCTTTTTATCGGTTTTTCAAGTTTCGCATCTTCCACCATGGAAAACGCCAAGCCGATTATTGCAAAAAACCACTCTTGTGGCAAGATATTAAATTTATTTTACCTCACCTTTCTCAGATAGCATTATGGATACTTTTTGTGTGCTTGGGAATTGTGACAAGATGATGTTGATTATCATTGTCAAAGGTACGCTTAAAATCATTCCCACTATTCCCCAAATTACGCCCCAGGCCGCCAAGGCAAGGATTACTACCAATGCACTTAAATTCATTGATTTGCCCATCCACTTTGGCTCGAGGATATTGCCGGTTACAAATTGTATTACTGCAAATATAACTGCTATCGCGAGAAAAACTTCCAGTGAATTGGTTTGAAAAAGAGCAAAAAGTGCCGGAAAAGCTCCACCGATGTAGGCACCAATATTTGGAATATAACTCGTTACAAAAATCAAAAATGCCCAAAATAAAGCAAAATCTATGCCGAAAGATACTAATGCGATATAGCTTAGTGCAGAAGATAAAATTGCAATTACTGATTTGATAAAAAGATAGCTTTCAATTGAATCGCTGAGTTTTTGCATCACCTTTTTGGCTTTGGTGTTTTCATTGTCATTCTTAAACAACATTTTAATTTTTTCGCCAAGAGTTTTCTCTTCCAAAAGCAAAAAAAGCACATATATTAAAACCAATAGAAAAGTGCTTAAAAAGCCTGAGAAGGAGCTGAGAGCAACTTGAAGGAAAGAGCTTACATCTATATTGCTAACAAAATTTTTAACTTCTTGCGACAAATCAATACCCAGTGCTTGATTGAATTGAGCGATAATATTATTTAAATTTTCTTGATATTTGGGGACGACTTCGGTTAATTCCTCCAGATTTTCCACAAGTAAAGCTCCAAAAGCAAAAACAATTCCAAAGATTATTAAAGTTGCGATTATATTGAGGGCCCAGGTTGGAATATATTTATCGATAAGCTTAATTTTGAGTAGATAATTTCTGACGCTTCTGATAATAAGCCAGACAAAAATTGCCATTACAAAAGGAAGTAAAATGTCTTTCGCATAGATCAGCAAAGCTACAATTCCTGTTAGAATAATAGTGTAATTGGCTATTTTGTTGGATATCGTCATAAAAGATCTTTAAGATTTTGTAAGAACAGATTAGACGCTTTTGATAGCTTATGGCAAATCATTTTTTTTGCAATCTGACAGGCTTTGTTTTAGCTTATAAGTAGTATAATATTTAATAATCAAATATATATGAATCCTTATTTCGAAAAAATACAGGCTGAATATGAAAAATTAAAAGCAGAAATGAAATCACGCAAAGCTGATGCAGATATGCAATCTGATGATATTTCAGAAGATTTAAAAGCTAAATATGAAGAAGCGGAAAAAGCTTTTCAGGAAAGATTGGAAGATTTGAAAAACAGTACAGAAGAAAACATGGAAGAAGCTAAATCGAAAACAGATGAGGCGATGAGTAAAATGAAAAAGACCTGGAATGATATTGTTGAAAAAACCAAATTCTAGACATGGCTGAAGAAAAAAGAGTAGTTGAAAAAAAAGAAGTTGAAGTCAGACTTGCCAGAAGTCTGAAAGCTGAGTTTGTTGTGCTTGGTATTTTGGTTTTGATTTTAATTGTGGTGATTGGGTATTCTTGGTTATTTGTCTCTCCTGTTGATGAGGAAGAAGAAATAATTACCGATACCGATATTACCAATGATCAAATATTGGAATAAGCATATACTTATATAAAATTTATGAAAAATTCATTGGTTTTAATTTGGGCAATTTTATTGTTTTCAGCTTGCGAATTTAAAGATATACAAATAGCACAAATTCCGGAGCTTGAACAACCAATTGAGGCGTCGGTTAAAATATCAGAACCTGTTGCTGAAGAAACTGAAGAAAACGTGGAAGCGACCGAAGTGATTGAAAATGATGATAAAGATACGATTGAAGTGTTGTTGAATAAAGATGATTTGCCAGAAAATATTAAAAATGTTGAATATGCAGCGGAAATGATTGCGGGAAATCAAAAAGTGTTTGAAACAAAAGTTGAATATCCCCAATTAAAAATTCCCGAGGGGGAAATCAATCCAATTAATCAAAAAATAAATGAAACTATTGCAGAACATGCTTTGGAGGCAGCTAATGAGTTTGAGTTGCAAGCCAAGAATGATTTTGAATTAGGTTATATGATGGGCCATTATTCTTATGATCAAAACTATTCAATCAGTTATGCCGGAGATTATTATTTGAGTATACTTTTTTATGACTACCAATACACCGGGGGTGCTCATCCAAATGGCTTTTATATGAGTAAAACATTTGACCTTATAAATGGAGAAACTGTCAACATAGATCATTTTTTGTTGCCAGGTGGAATGGAAGAAGTGCAAAAAATAGTGAGAAGAGAACTAAGGGTAAAACTTGGTGATGCTGCAGATGAAAGCTGGCTTCAAGACGGAACCGCTATCAATCAAGAAAATTACTCTACTTTTGCTTTAGAGGAAGATGCTTTGATTGTTTATATAAATTCCTATCAAGTCGCGCCTTATGCGGCAGGTCCAACGATTGTCAGAATTCCAGTAGAAGATTTGGAGGGATATATTTTGAAAGATTTTTAAAAACTGTTTTGCTTTCGGTAATAAAAAAGCCCCATAAGAAAGCTGATAAATCCCATAATGAAAAACATGGCGAAAATTCCAGGTAAAAAGAAAACCTCCCAATTGATTCCCGGAATCAATGTGGAAATATTAGGATCGTCAGGGTCATAATAAATTTTCACTTCTGAACCTTCAGGGTAGTCGGTAATTATTCTGTTGGCTTCTCCCGGATTTGAATTATCCATTTTTCCAAAATAAATGGTATTGCCAGTGAATTGTTTGCCTTCAACTTGATATTGATAAAGCACATCAGTACGATAACTGATATCACCGTCAGAATCCACATCTCTGACTACTTCCGAAACAATAACTTTTCCGGGGGCATTTTGCCAATTTTCACTGTTATAAGCGGAAAATACTTCTCCCAATGAAAAATATAAAGTAGAAGCTCCAATTATCATAAACAATATCCCAACAATTATTCCTACAAGCGGATT
>WJLA01000027.1 GCA_014728765.1 Candidatus Peregrinibacteria bacterium | reverse complement strand
GAATGTGTAATTCGGACATAGACAAAGCTATACGTGAGAGAAGAGATTTGTATAAAAACGAAATACCTTCATTAAGGTTTTATTTAATGAGAGATATTGTTGAAGAGTTATTTTTGGGCAAGTCTTATGAAATTATTAAACAGGGAATTAGTGTTAGACTTGTTGTTATCATGCTTGAACTAAGAAGAGGAAAATTAAAGATAATTGGTAGATAAGATTTTTTGTTTAATACTCTTGTTTAGACATCGTGTTTTGGTAATCAGTATGCGCTTTTATCTTAACACGGTGTCCTAAATGTCTGTGTACTATATAAGCCAAAGTAATTAATGCTTGACTTTTGGTTTTTTGATGTTATTTTAAGTTCTTATAAATTTAGTTTATGAATTTAAACAAGCAAATCGAAGCATATCAATTTGAAGAAAATATCTATAAGCTGCTTAACTTGATATGCAAGAAACATCTTAAAATTTCCTTCAATGAATTGACTGATTTTTTTCTGAATTCAAAAAGTAATGAGGAACTAGATCGTTTTATAAACTCTCTACTTGTTGATCAAGCTTATGATGGTTTAATTCGAGATGAAACAAATAAAATTGATACTGTTTTAAAGAATGTCGGCAAATTGATTGAACAACAAGTGCCCAGTGATTTGTCTCTTGAAGATTACACTTCATATGATGAACTGATGGAAGAAATTTTGGAGTCAAGAAAAAGAATTTTGGATTTCGAAGCAATAAACATTATAATTTATTAGATGAAATTACAGGAAAATGAAAAAATCTTGAAAGTTTACCATCACCATACATATTTTTTTGTATTGCGAGGAATTAAAATTTGGCTGGCCAGCTTGCCGTTTTTGTTTGTGGGATATATTGCCAGTCAATTTTTTGACGTAATATCTCAAGCTTATATTTATATAGCAATATTCTTGTTATTTGCAGTAGCACATTTTTATGATTTTATGATTTTTTATCTGGACACATTGGTTGTCACCAATAAAAGAATAGTGCATCTTGATTGGGTAAATCTGTTTAAATACGTTGAGACGCAAGCAATGTTAAATGATATTCAAAATATTGAAACGCAAGAGAACGGTTTTATGTCTAAATTCGAGGCATTTGATTTTGGAGAATTTATACTTGAAACAGCTTCCACAAGAACAACCATTCATTTCAAAGAAGCGCCTGACCCGGAGGGAATCAAATATTTCTTATATAAACTTGCTAGAAAACATAATGCTCTTCAAAGTCCCAAAGCAAGAGTGGAAAATAAAAATATTCAGTTCCAAAAAAAGGCGGAAAGTCAACTCAGGAAGGTGGAAAATTAATTTTTTTCTGTTATATTTTAGCTACCGATAACAAATTATCTGTGGCAATTTTAAGAAATCAAGAAGAAAATGTCTTGCAGCCGGAGCAACAGAATGGCGACAGCAAAGAATTCGAGAATAATTTAAGACCAAGAAATTTTGAAGAATATATTGGCCAAAGTGAATTAAAATCAAATTTAAAGGTTTTGATTGAAGCCGCCAAACAAAGGGATGAAAACATCGATCATGTGTTGCTTTATGGTCCACCGGGTCTGGGAAAAACCACCTTAGCCAATGTTATTGCAACTGAATGCGGGGTGAATTTAAGAGTAACTTCCGGGCCTGCTCTTGAAAAGCAAGGCGATGTAGCTTCAATTATTAGCAATCTTCAGGCCGGTGATATATTATTTATTGATGAAATACACAGGTTGAAGCCGTCGGTGGAAGAAATTCTATATACAGCCATGGAAGACTTTGGAATTGATATTATTATCGGTAAGGGTCCATCAGCAAGATCAATGCGGCTTAAATTGCCAAAGTTTACGCTAATTGGAGCGACTACAAAAATGAGTATGCTTTCATCACCACTTCGTGACAGATTTGGAGCATTATTCAAATTGGATTTTTATAATAATGAAGATATTCAATCCATTATTAGCAGATCAGCAAAAATTCTTGATACCAATGTTGAAGAATTGGCAGCTAAAAAGTTAGCACTTTCGTCCAGAAAAACACCACGAATTGCAAATCGTTTATTAAAAAGAGTTAGAGATTATGCACAAATTGAAAATTCCGGAATTATTAATTTAGAAATGGTCAATAGATGTCTTGAAAATTTGGGCATAGATGATTTGGGGCTAGACAAATATGACAGGAATATCATTGAAATAATACAAAACAATTTCAATGGTGGGCCGGTGGGCTTGTCGACTATTTCTGCTGCTACCAGCGAGGATTTAAATACAATTGAAGACGTGTATGAACCTTATTTAATTCAGTTGGGATTTTTGGAAAGAACTGCCAGAGGAAGAATTGTTACTGAAAAAGCTAGAACGCATCTAAAAAAAATAACAAAATTATCATGAAAAAAATAACAATATTTTTAACTTTGATTTTTTCTTTAACTTTAATCGGCTGTCAGTCAGAGTCTATTAAAGAGGAGACTATTACCAATTCAACAAATCTTGATAGAAGAATAGGTGAAATAAAATCGTTGGGAAATGTGCTTAGTGAAAATAATGCAACGAATATCTTAAATCAGGAAGATGGTACTACAATATTGTTAAAAAGTGATTTAGTGGATTTGGACAATGATAAATATTCTCAAAAAAATGTGGAGGTGAGTGGTAATATTGTTACTTCAACCAGTGGAACCAAAATCATGGATGTGAAAAATATTGATATTTTGGAAAATTCAATCGATATTACGCAAGAATTACCTAACTGGGTAGATTATAACGGAAATATCGAAGAGCTTAATTTCACATATCGAGATGATTATAAAATCGATGAAAATGGGTTAAATGAAATTATTATTAAAAAAACAGATCAAGACTTGATTGATGAAAATGAAGATTATGAGCCGTCTGTTATTAATATTTCCAGAGAAATATTGAAAAAAGATCAAAATTTAATTGATTTTTTGAATCTGGACAATTTGTCATCATCAGAATTGCTTGAGAACGGTTTTTCCAAGAGTAAAATTGGTAAAAGTGGATATGATTCTCTTCTAACTGAAAGTGGTGATAAAACTATATATTACTTTCAAGTAGATAATTATGTTTATATGATAGCTTTTGAAAGAGGTATCGGCCCTCAAATCACACAAGAAAAAAATATGTTTTTTGATATTTTAGGCTCAATTCAAGTAGATGGAGATACTGCCATTTTGAATGAAGACACAGATGAAAGTGGCGATGAAGAAAAAGATAATGATGACGCTAAAGAGATAAATGATGATATATTAGATAAAAATAATCAAATTAAACAAGATACTAAAGAAACTAAAATATTTAATGAGGTAGATTTCAATGAAGATGATTTAACAGGATATGAAACTTTTGAAAGTGAGACTTTTGATTTCACAGTGTCTTATCCGGCAAGCTATTATTTTGGTAGTGTGGATGCTTCCGAGAATGCCAGCAGAACTTATGAATTCGGAACAGAACCTTTAGAAGAATCATCTGGAGAAATTAAAGTCGATCTTTACAATGGTAGTGTTCCTGATGGTAATCAAATTGCTGATAATGTTTATATTGATGAAAAGGCCGAAAATTTCGCTTTAGTGGTTAAAGGAAGCAATGGATTATATCGAGTTTCAGGTCCGAGTAATTTCAAGCAAGTCATTACAAATATGGCCTTCTCAATTGAAGACTAATGAAATTTGACAACAAAGTTTTAGCACTCTATAATCTTGAGTGCTATTTTGATATTTATATTTATTAATTTTTGCATATTACTGCATTAAGTAAAGCCCATAAGCTTAAGAAATATTGCTTTTTATGCTAAAATATCAAGAAAGTAAAATAAAAATTATTAATTAAATAAGATGAGTGAACCAAATTTTGAAAAATTTACCAAAGAGGCAAGACAAGCATTAGTCGTTGCTCAAGAGAAAGCTAAAGGTGCCAAAAGAAACTATGTTGGGACTGAGCACGTATTGATTGGTATTCTAAGCCAAAAGCAATCACTTGGATCGACAATTTTGGCTAATTTTGGTGTCAGCATGGAAAACGTTGATTTAGTAATACAAAATGTAGGAAGAGTTAATTCACAAGCAAATTCTCCTCAAAAAGGTTGGGGCGGTCTTTCAGGCAAGGCAAAAAAAGTATTGGAAGAGGCCGTGAAGTCCGCGCATACATATAATCATAATTATATAGGGACAGAGCATTTGCTATTTGCACTTGTTAATCAAGAAGAGACTGCGGCTACTGTTATATTGGAGAATATGAAGGTTAGTCCTGATGATATTAGAGATCAGTTAATCAAAGCTTTTGAAAGAACGAATATGCAACAAGTGGGTGCGGCATCAACCGCGAACTCAGCAGGTCAACAGCAAGTAAATCCAATTGAATTCTTTTTAAACGGATTGCAAGGAGCAATTATCAATAATATGGATGCTGAAAAAACTTCCGCACCATATAAAAAAACTGAACAAAAATCTGACAAAACCTCTAAAACTCCCGCTCTAGATTATTTTACAACAGATTTTATTGCAGAATGTAAAAAAGGTAATCTACCTCCTGTTGTAGGAAGAGGTAAAGAAATAGAAAGAGCTATCAGCATATTATGCAGAAAAACTAAAAACAATCCTGTTTTTATAGGAGAGCCGGGTGTTGGTAAAACTTCAATTGCAGATGGATTGAGTTATGCAATTGTGAATGAAGAAGTTCCGGACATGCTGCTTGATAAAAGAATATTATCACTTGAAATGGCATCTGTGGTTGCGGGAACTAAATATAGAGGAGAATTTGAGGAAAGAATCAAACAAATCATTGATGAGGCTGCAGCGGTTGGAAATGTGATTTTATTCATAGACGAACTTCATACTGTCATAGGTGCAGGAAGCGCTGAAGGTAGTCTTGATGCATCAAACATATTAAAGCCAGCTCTATCAAGAGGTAAAGTTCAAATTATCGGTGCTACAACCATCTCCGAGTACAGAAAACAAGTTGAATCAGACCCGGCATTCGAAAGAAGATTTCAATCGGTAATGATTAATGAGCCCAATGAAGAGGATACTCTGAAAATACTTAAAGGAATCAGAGAGGAATATGAAGAACATCACAGTCTGATTATTCCAGATGATGCCTTGGAATCTTCAATAAAGCTTTCAAAGAGATATATAAACGATAGATTCTTGCCTGATAAAGCGATAGATCTTTTGGATGAGGCTGCATCTATGAGAAAAATCAAATCCAAAAGCAGTAATAATGAAATAAGAAAATATCAAAAAGAATTATCAAAAATAATCAAAGAAAAAGAAGCATGTGTTTCAAATCAAAACTATGAACATGCCGCTGAACTAAGAAATAAAGAACTGGATCTTATTAAAAAAATTGAAGAGTCCAGAAAAATCAAGATTCCAAGATCCAAAAGACAATCAATATCCAATGAGGATATTGCTAAAGTTGTCGCAAGAATGACAGGAATTGAAGTTACTAAATTGGTTAAAACAGATGTTGAAAGGCTGATTAATCTAGATAAGAATATTAAAAAAGAAATTGTTGCTCAAGATGAAGCTGTAAATGCCGTAGCAAAAGCAATTAGAAGGTCTAGAGTTGGTATTGCCGATCATAATAGGCCAATAGGATCATTTATTTTCATGGGACCGACAGGTGTGGGAAAAACTGAACTTGTCAAACAACTTGCAAAAGAAGTTTTCAATGACAAAGATGCTTTGATAAAAATCGATATGAGTGAGTTTATGGAAAGGCACAATACTTCAAGACTGGTTGGTGCGACAGCGGGTTATGTCGGTTATGAAGAAGGAGGTCAACTGACAGAGGCTGTCAGAAGGAAGCCTTATTCAGTAATTTTGTTTGATGAAATTGAAAAAGCTCATCCTGATGTATTTAATTTATTACTACAAATTCTGGAAGATGGTGTCTTAACCGATAGCAAAGGAAGGACTGTTGATTTCAAGAATACGATCATTGTTCTGACTACCAATATAGGTGCCAAAAGGCTTACTGAAAAAGCTGCTCCCATCGGATTCAACCTTAATACTGATGAATTGACAAAGGCCGAAGAAGACTATCAAAGATTAAGAGAAGAAATTATGGATGAATTAAAGAAAAATTTCAGGCCGGAATTTTTGAATAGAATAGATAAAACAATTGTTTTTAAAGCTTTAAATCACAATGACATAAAAGAAATTGTGAAATTACATATCAATAAGCTGGAAAAGAGATTGGTTGAACATAAACTGAAATTGGATATTTCAAAAGATGCTCTGGAAAAACTGGCTGAACTAAGCTTCGATCCTGAATATGGAGCAAGGCCTGTAAGAAGGGCTGTTCAAGAATATGTAGAAGATCAGATTACAGAATTAATGCTTGATCAGAAAATTAAAGACGGGTCAAAACTGCATATTGGTAAAAATAAAGATAGTATACAAGTTAAAATTAAAGCTTAAAGAGTAGCAATTCCAAGACTCAAAATTGCAGCTGTTTCTGTTCTTAATATTCTTTTACCCAAGGAATATTGATTTAATTTATTTTTTGATATCATATCCATTTCTGCCGGACTGAAGCCCCCTTCTGGTCCAATCAGAAGATTAGCTTCCGGAAATGGTATTAAAGTTTTGACAGAAGGAATATCTCTTCTGGCTATTGCTACATAAGTCTTGGAGTGGTCTTGTTTCTTTTTGAGATAATCAATTAGATTTTCAGATTCGATGTTTATTATTGGAATCTTTGAGCGCTCAGATTGCTCAACTGCTTCTTCAATAATTTTTTGCAGCCTTGATTCTTTTAATTGATGCTTATATTGAGAATACTGACTTCTGATTAAATTTATTTGATATACGCCGAGTTCTACGGCCTTTTGCACTATTAATTCTAATTTTTGCGGCTTATTGGGAAGACACAAAAATAATGAAACATTTTTGTCGGGCTCATTATCATTTTCTCTTATGTTCAATAAACCAAGGTTAATACTGTTATTCCGTATTTCAATAATTTTGAATATGGCCTCTATGGGTTTTGTTTCATCATTAGTGTAAATTTTATTGATTAAAATTACTTTGTCCCCTGCTTTTGCCCTTAAAACCTTATATAATTGTTGAGCGATTGGATGTTTGAAGGGTAGTGTTACTGTTTTATCTTTTTTAATTGATTGCATATTCAGATCTTCAAAAATAAACCTGAAGCTGTTGTTTTTATCAATTTTGCTTGACTTGTAAGCCATATCTCATTAAAGTTAACGGGCAATTTTGAAGTGACTTGTCACAAGCACTAAAAAATTTGTTTTATAATTAACTCTTGTGACTAAAAAATTTTATGACTAAAACTCAACAAAAGAAAGACGATTTTTTGGATTTGATTCCTGATTTTAAAATTCCAAAGCCGGGAGAATTGGTTGAAGGTAAAGTAATTGCTATTCATAAAAATAAAATTCTTGTTGATATTGACAGTATCGCTACAGGTATAATTGCCGGTAAAGAAGCCAAAGATAGCATGGATACAATTAAAGATTTAAAATCCGGCGATACTATTTCAGCTTATGTTATTGAAGGTGAAAATGAAGAAGGTTATATTGTAATGTCACTGAGAAAAGCCAGCCAAGAAAAAACATGGAAAGCTTTTCTTGATGCTTATGAAAATGATAAAGAAATTGAAGTTTATGCCAATGAAGCCAATAAAGGAGGATTACTGCTTGATATAGACGGTATTAAAGGGTTCATACCTGTTTCACAATTGGCACCAATGCATTACCCACGTGTGAATGGAGCAGATTCAAATCAAATTTTAAACAGATTGCAAGAATTAGTCGGGCAGAAGTTCAGAGTAAAAATAATTAACATTGATAAAGAAAACGGCAAGCTTATTTTGTCGGAAAAAGCAGCAATTGAAGAACAAAGACAGACTTCATTAGATCAATTAAATATTGGTGATGTGGTTGAAGGTAAAATCAGTGGAATTGTTAAATTCGGTATTTTCGTTGCATTCAATGGTCTTGAAGGTCTAGTTCATATTTCAGAGATTGCTTGGGGACATGTTAAAAGTCCAAATGACTATGGAAAATTAGGTGATCCTGTTAAAGTCCAGGTGATTGGACTTGATGGTGATAAGATTTCACTTTCAATGAAAAGATTAACTGATGATCCATGGTTGGAAGCTGCTAAAAAATACCAAGAAGGAAGTATTATTAAAGGTGAAATCAACAGAGTAACTCCGTTCGGAGCATTTATGAAATTGGCAGACGATATCAACGGTTTAATTCATGTAACAGAAATAGATTTGAAAGATGGTCAAGAGCCTGGTGACGTTCTTAATGTTGGTGATAAAGTTAAAGCTAAAGTGATAGCGATAGAACCGGAAGAGCACAGAGTCGGACTTTCTCTTAAAGATGTTGAAGAAAACAATCAAGAAAATGCTAATAAAGAAGAAAAATCATCGAAGAAAGCTAAAAAGTCGGAAGAAGAAAGTGAATAATCAGAGATTATAAATAATTAAGCCCTTCTCAAGAGGGCTTTTTTTATGCGTGAGCTTCATTGTTATCCTGATTTCCATAATTGGGATTTCTTTCCCATATTTCTACTGCATAAAACTTTCCTCTTCTACCAGTGGCGGCTTGCAAATTATGTTCTCTGACCCTTGCTTGATATGTTTTTCCGTCATCACCTGTAACTAACTCTGTGTGACCAATAGGTTTTTTACCAATCCATTCTGCTTGTAATCTTTTGGCTAAATATGCAACTTTCCTATGATCTGCGGGGCGCCACATCCGACCGCTTTTAGTGTTATCAAAGGTAGTTTTCGATGCTTTATCAACTTTGGCCATTTTTATTGTATTGTTTTGACGCTCAATCTCTCTTGCTATAAAGTCTGCATAGACTTGAGGATTAATGTGCAATCCGTCATGAGATTTTGCATTATCAGCAAGCTTTGGAGCGTTGGTTTGATTGTTTTGCTCGCCTTCAAATTGTTTGGATGCATCAATAATCCTAATTGATTCAGAATTATTCGCCAATTCTTTATAGTGTTTATTAAGTTCCAATCTTCTTTCTTCAACAGTCATTTTTTCTATCTTTCCCGTCTTTGGATTCGTGACTGATATTGTTTGATTAGACTTCCAAGGTTCTGACTGATAGCCATCAAACGGTGCTATTGTCGCTATGAATATTTTTACTCCAAATTTGTTGAATTTTTCAGTTATGAAATTTATATCTTCTTTTAATTTGTCTATTGAAATATGAGAACCAATATCATTGATGCCTATATTCATAACTACCTGCTTGAATTTTTTTATTTGAGATTCGCTCATTTCCTTAACTTTGGATCTCAATTGATTTAAGTGAAGGCCGTTTACTCCAATGTTTTCAACTCCATCAATATCGATTGAAGCAATATTAGAATCACCTAAAAACGCTGTGGGGACATCAAATTTAGTATTTTCAATACTTGTCTCATTGTTTGATGTGTCATTTGTCTCAGCGTTATCTTTTGAATCTATTTGTTCTTTTGAAGTATCTGCTGCAGCGGATTTTTGTAAATCATCGTTGCTTTCTTGATAATTGTTGAATTCATTGGATTCAGGTAAAGATTCTTTACCACCTTGATTTACTT
>WJLA01000026.1 GCA_014728765.1 Candidatus Peregrinibacteria bacterium | reverse complement strand
GTTGGCGGGAGTGAGACCCCGAAAGGAAACGCCGGGGGCAGGCCCACCCTCGACCTGCCCCCGGCGTTTCCTTGAACTTGCCGAGACGTGTGGATACAAGACTGCTTTACATCGCATGGCTCACATTAAAGCAACATCTGTTGCCGACTTGACATTATAACGTTTTCTTGTTACAGTGACTCTATAGCTTGTTCTCCGTGTTGCGATGTTATATTATGTAACCTTAGATTCGTCAGACCATCGTATGGACAAGTGCTAAATTGGAAAAGTTGAGCGTGTAGAGTGCTCCGAAATCCCCAAACTGTGGGCATGGTATCTTGTAAATTGAGGATCAGTATTGGGTGCTAGTTGGCCTTGTGGCGTCTAACATGTTGAAGAAGGAGAAGGGGTATGCCAGTCAAGTATTTGGAAGTGCCCGTAGAGGAGTTTGGTACTGTCAAGGTAAGAGTAGAGTCTGACGATGAGCCTATTAACACTGTGGGTGGCTTTGAAGAATTGGGGATACAGGATGAAATAGAAAAAGTAAGACAAGCTGTAGTTGTGAAAGCAAGCAAGGGGTTTGAGCAGGTATCAGATACTATATGCACCCTTGCATGTGGATTTCGACAAGCCGTTACAAGGATAGAAGAGAGTAAGCGCCCTGATGAAGTATCAGTGGAATTTGGCCTAGCTTTCAATATTAAAGCTGGTGTGGTTGTAACAGGGCTTTGGGAAAGTGGGGGCGGTGGAGAAGGAAACTTTAAAGTGACTATGTCATGGAAAGAAAAGCAACTTTCAAGCGAAGAATAGTAGAAGTTCGAATCCTTTTTGAGTTTCAGTAATTCATGAGTAGACAGTGCTGCTTGATTTTACTTCGTTAAAGCATGTCTCTCCTTGATTCCTTGATGAAGGTGGTAATTTATGAATTCACAAGATGTGCTAGTAAGGGCTATTGCTCAGGTCCGAGGCACTCGTCACGGAACAGCATTTTTCATCGGTGAGGATGGCACCCTACTTACATGTTTCCATTTGATCAAAAACAGTGATACTGGAGAGCCCATCGATGATGTGCGTGTAGTGTTCGATGGGATAGAATATCAAGCTAAGTATATTCACACTCCTCTAGAGTTACAAAGGTTAGACGCTGCCATACTGCGTTTGCCTGATAATAAGTTGCCCAGGGGGGCGGCTCTGCTACCACTTGGGAAGTGGGATTCCAGTCAACCAACACGGTTCCAAGCCCTCGGATTTAGGTCTCCTCAATCCTTTGAACACCTGTATGCCGATGGAAAGGTTTTAGGCAGGACATACACTACATTTGGCCGTCCTGTTTTGCAACTTGACTCAGAGTCTATAGATAAGCAAACTATCCGTCATGGCATGAGTGGATCACCTGTATATGACATGGTGGAGGAACATGTAGTGGGTATGATTATTCAAAGATACTCTGAGCAGGCGGGCGAGAGAGAAACAGTTAAAGAGGTTATTCCCTTGGCTGTCCCAATAGACGAGCTAGCAAACTTCTGGTTTCCCATCCGGGTGCGTTTACGCGAGCAGCAACTCTTGAAACAGCTCCCCGAGATCACAAAACTGGCTTACGTGGAGAAAGAGTTAAGGAAGTTTTACGAGCGTCTATCGAACTTTTTTCCCGAATTGACGCCATATGATGACTTGAAAGGTAAAAAACCCCAAGCCTTGCTTGAGAAGATTAGGGAGTTAAGACGCGTACAAGATTTAGTAAACCACTTGCGCTCTGCACGCCTTGGATATCTTGATGAATTCGTAAAGTTGAACTCATATCCGGTTAGTTTCGTTAATCGTAAGGAAGAGTTAACTGACTCGAGCGCTAACTATGCAGCGCCTTTTCTATTATATGAAGCACCAGCTGGATATGGAAAAACAGAGCTATTGAAAGCTATTGAGCACGAGCATTTTCGAAAGGGATGGCTTTGTGCTTACGTTAAGGTAGATCAAGAGGCTCCTAGTGTAACACACGTACTGGAAAACGTAGTTACAGCCTTCGGGTATCACGATCTACTACCTCTATGTGAGAATGTTAGTAGTGTGGCTCGTGCATTGGCAGCTGCACTTAAGGTGCGATTGGAATCTTTCGAACGTGGGCATAAAGAAGTTGGGGCAATACTATTAGTAGACAACATCGAACTATTACCTTTGCGCGAAGCCGATGTGTTTCTCAACCAGTTCCTTCCGCTAATGCAGGCTACCCTTTCTGTTTTTCGAATACGGCTTGCTGGTCGATATACGACTTCCTCGTGGGCACGCAAAGCGAAAAAGTGTAAACTCGTAGTACATCCTTTAACTCCGTTTAAGTTTAATGCTGTGCGAGATACAATTCGACTTAAATCTGAAAGACAGTTGGATCTACGTGCTGCGCATCTCATGCACGTTACTGGAGGACATCCTGGATGTATTATCGAAATTCTAGAGAGAATGAACTTTGATGAGCCTGTTGAACAACATTTCGCTTTAAACGACGATAAGTACAAGAGAATTGTTCTGTCAACGGCAAGCCAAGTTAGACAGAGTATACCTCCTAAGTTACGCGATGTGTTTGATACATTGAGTGTTTTTCGACGTTACAATTATTGGTTATTGGAGCGAATGATCGATGATGGACTAATTTCATACCAAGGAGATGCTCGAGATTTAGAGAAAGAGCTAACTGCCACTTACTTGGTGGTGCGAGACCAAGGATTTATCCAAGATGAAATTGTGCGCCGCCTACTCTCAATCCGGTTGCGTTGGAAAGAACGCGAACGGTTTGTCACCTTATGTGAGCAGGCTAGGGTAATTTATCGAGAATATCTGGGTAACACGATCTCTCGTCCTGAGTTCGTAGCGATAGAAGGGCTTTATCAAGAATTACAATCTCGATACTATCAAGAGTCATCTCCGGTATTATCTCAGGAGGCCCTACAACAAGAAGCCTTACGGAACGAGTTTTTCACGGATGATGGTGTATTAAATTTTTACTTGAAGACTCTAGCTAGTAAGCCTGAAGCACAAGATATAATGGCTGATCTTAGAACTCGCTTGATTCGTGAAGAAGATTGGGAGTTTCGCTTTGTGGTTAATTTCTACTTACGGGACGATCAATATACCAACAAGCCATATCAGCAAATCATTGATGCCGTCTCCAGCTTCGCGATATGAAAAGAGGTATACACATGAACAAGCAGGTTCCATTTATCGGGCGCGAACTGGAGTTAGGCCGTATTGATAATTTAGTTGAACAATGGGACACGTATCAGATCGTGTGTATCGATGGTCCCGGCGGAGTAGGCAAAACACGCTTGCTTCAAGAGGCATATGATCGCCATAGTCATCGTAAAGACATATTTGTAACTCAACTTGTTGACTTTGACGATCAGTCTTTACACCTTCAGGAGAACCTGGCTTTTGTTATATCACAAAGAATTGGGATGCAACACTTCAAGACGTATATTCAGAAGTTGCGGGATTATCGAGCGATGGAACAGGCGGAGGTCAGCTCCCAAAGACTTTCTCAAGAGCAGGATAAGCTTTTGCAGGCATGGTACGACGATTTTAACCAGTTCACAAAACAAAAGCGTGTAGTTTACTTGTTTGATACGGTTGATTCGGTTAAAGAAGTCGAGATTTTGAATTATCTGATTACTAAACTTGGCTCAAGAAAAATGCAGAACACGCTATGCTTAATCGCGGGACGTAATGCTCGCTACTTTTGGGATAAGTTATCTCCGACCTTAGGAGATAATGTTCACCTTCTCAATCTATCCCCATTGTCTCAAAGAGATTCCGCCGAATATCTTAAGAAAAAACAAGAGAACCTCCTAGTCGCGCTAGAACCCGATTTAGCGAAGAAAATGTTACTGTTGGCAAATGGTAGGCCAATATTGATCGACCTAGCTG
>WJLA01000025.1 GCA_014728765.1 Candidatus Peregrinibacteria bacterium | reverse complement strand
CAATATGACTGGTATGAGAGGGGAAGTGAATTTATGACTAAAAAAGGCCGCTAATTGCGGCCTTTGTGGATTTTGAACTATAATGAACTTCTAAGCATCCAAGCTGTTTTTTCGTGTTCTTCAAGTCTTGCGGTTAGAAAATCGGCGTTACCGTCGTCACCAAGATCCGCGCAAGTTTTTATTCCCTGTCTTAGCTCTATGATTAGGTGTTCATGGTCCTCAAGTAATGATTTAATCATGTTATTGGCGTCTAAATCTTTTTCGTATTCCTTCAGTTTTGTTGCTTCGAGTAATGTTTGAAGTCCAAGGGGAGCTTTTGCTCCTAGAGTTCGCATTCTTTCAGCTATTTCATCAGTTGCATCTTGAAGTTGTTCATATTGTTCTTCGAACATTTCATGTAAAGAATGGAATCTGGGATCTTCGATATTCCAGTGACTGACTTGTGTTTTGTAATATAAAACATATGTGTCGGCCAGAATGTGTTTGAGGATGTCGCTCACTTTTTCTTTGACGGAATTGTCGAGACCGATGTTTAAGTTTTTCATGTTTTCTTGGTTATTGATTATTTTATAGATTGCGTTTTTTTTATGCTTGTCTTTTCATCATAAAACATGATCTCCGTTAAATCAAATTCTTTGATAATATGTTTGTTTTGTGATTGATTTCGGTGTATTTTGTGACTGTAATTAGCTAAAAAATGTGAGAAAAATTTACTGGATATTTTCGTTTTTGATAATAAGTAGTTTTTTTCATACGGATTTTGTCATGGCTGATTGGCCAAGTTTCAGGAATAATAATTTAAATAATGGTGTTATTTCTTTATCAGAAAAACCTTTAGTGAATGACAGTCCTGAATCGTTTCAAACTGACGGATTGATTTGGAGCACTCCTGTTATTGATGAGTTGGGATTTGTTTATGTGGGCTCAGCTGATCGATATTTTTATAAATTGGATGAAAATCTAAATCCGGTTTGGAGATATGAAATCGATGATAGTTTTGATGCACTAATAGATTCCGCCGCTTTGATTAGTCGAGGATTGGTGATTGTGCCAGGTGGAGACGGTTATCTTCATGCTCTTGATAAAATGACGGGAAATTTAAAGTGGAAATTTAAGGCGGCAGAAGCCACTGAGGAGCAAGTGGAATCAGGTATTTTGGTTAATTCATTTGAAGGGAATGTTACGAAGGGTCCTAATGGTTTAATTTATGCCGGTTCTGATAATGGAAGTATGTATGCGTTGGATCATGATGGTGAAAAGGTTTGGTCTTTTCAAACTGATATGATGATTTGGTCTTCACCGGTTTTTGATCCTAAGGGGGGATGGATGGCTTTTGGATCTTTGGACGGGAATCTATATTTGTTGGATCCTGATACGGGTTATTTGTTGGATAAAAAGCCACTTGGCGAGATAAAAGCCTCTCCTGTTTATGATCCTAATCAAAATTTAATGTTTGTTGGTAATTCTGCCGGAGCAATGCTTGCTTTGAGTGTAAATGACTTGAAGCTGAAACAAGAATGGGTTTTTGAAACTGAAAATGAAATTTATTCCAGCGCAAGTTATTATGACGGCAAGATATATTTTGGGTCAGCTGATGGTTATTTTTATGCATTAAATTATAATGGAAAACTTGATTGGAAATATCCGGTTAATCATGCAATATCAAGTTCTCCGGTTGTGATAAGGGATATGATGGTGATTTTTGGAGCGGCAAACGGAAAATTATATGCTTTGAATTTGCAAGGAAGAAAAATTTGGTCTTATCAGACTACGGAAAATCTGCATAAAGCGAATCTTGATTCATCGCCCGCAATTGCGGCTGATGGAAATATTTATGTTGGTTCTTATAATGGTAATGTTTATTCTTTGCCGGTAAATTACTGTTCTAAGGTATCAAGTGATTCGATGTGTAATTTTGATATGTTTTCAGAAAAATATTCAAAACAACAAAAACTTTTGAGTTTAGAAAATGAAGACGGTCAGTTGGTTGAGTTTTTGGATAGTATCGGTTTGTCTGAGCCTTTAAAAATAAAATTGGTGGCATTTGACGACAAAGGAGATTATGTTTCCGAAGCTGCAATTAATCGAATGGATTTGGAAGTTTCAATAAGTCCTGAAATTGATTTTACATATTATGTTTCAAGTGACAAACAATATATTTATATATATCCTGAAAAATTTTGGGATGAGAATAAAGAGTATGCAATTGTGCTTAAAGGAAATTATTATTATAAGGAGGATTTATTTTATGATCGTTTGAAATGGATCTTTTTACCAGTTTTTTATGAAAGTTTGAGTTTCAGAACTGATACTTCAAAAAAATCGGAATTTGATCAGCTGGGATCCGGTTTTGGCGTTAAAAATCTATCTTTGTATAGTCCGAAAAGTATTAACACCCTTGTTGCAGCGGCAGTGGATGCGCAAAGATATTTGGCGAAATTTGAAAATGAAGGAAAATCAGAAAGACTAAAATTGTATCCTGCCAGTGAAAATGATGGTTATTACGAGCCATTGGACAGTTCAATTCGTGAGATTGATTTCGATGTTGAATTTAAAGGGAATTCATTCGTGGCTACTGCTTATGACCAGGTACTTTCGGGAATGGGTGGTTTGATTCCGGTTTCCAAGGCCATTGTCACAGGTGATGTTGTAGATGGAGAAATTGAGAATGGTACATTTTTTGCAATTTCCAGTTGCATTGATTTGAAGGGGAATAATGACAGTTATAATTTTCCTTTAAATCTAACAAATGATGCTTGTCATCTTGATTTGAGTTTTTCTCTGACTTTGTTTTTAGGGTTTGAGGCAGTGAATATTTGAGGGGCTGACATGTGAACATAATCAATCCCATGCACAGCTGTAATCAGTAGTTTTGTATAGTTCGGATTTTCCTTCCTTAGAATATGGTTTTGAAGATTCCAATAAATTATTTTTTTCTGTTTCACTTAATGGTTCAAAATTGTTTGTCACTTCAAGAATATGATCTAATTCTTGATGTGTTTTAACGCCACATATTAATGTTGTGATTGGAAGTGATAAGGCATATTTTCTGAGGCTGGTGGCATCAATTGAAGTGTTTTTAAGTATTCTGGCATCTGCTCCTCCCAGTGATTTCATGCCCAGTACGCCAATATTTTTTTGATTGCAGACAGGCAAAACTTGATGTTCAAAGCTTCGGTAATGCGCGTCCATAACATTTAAGGGCATTTGAACAGCGTCCCATTGAAAATCTTGATTAATCATTTCCAGATGCTTTTCAGGGTAGGCGTGACCGGAAAAACCAATGTAACGTATTTTGCCTTGTTGTCGAGCTTCCAGGACAGCTTTAATTGCTCCATTTTCAGTGTCCATGATTCTTGAAGGATCATTGTGAGCTTCTACCGCGTGAAATTGGAGTAGATCTATTGTTTCGGTATTAAGTCTTCTCAGTGAATCTTCAATGTGCAATCTGGCATCTTGATAATTTCTTCCACAAACTTTGGTCATTAAAAAAGCTTTTTTTCTGTAGCTACCTTGCAAGGCTTTGCCCATTATTTCTTCCGATTTACCTTTGTTGTATTCCCAGGCATTGTCAAAAAAATTAACACCGGCATCTATTGCTTTATGCATAATATCAATGGCGGTTTTTTCACTTTCTGTTACTCCCATGTGATATCCGCCAATTCCAATAATGGAAAGCATCTCATTGGTGTGACCGAGTTTGTTTTTAGGTATATTGATTTGATCGGTGTTCATAAAAGTAAATTATGGTTCATAGTTACACTAACATTTATGAAGTGAAATTGTCGAAGTGTGATTTTGTTATGCGTGGAAAAAATGAAGCTATTTTAGAAAATGATGTTGATAGTGGCACTGCCTCTGAAATTGGTTATGCAACTGCACTAGGTAAGTCTTCATTAGGATATAGAGGAGATTTTAGATTAGCAGCAGATAATGAGGGGAGTTTAGTTAATTTGCAAGTTGAATACTTTATTCATAAAAATGGTGGTCGAATAATTACTGAGATTGCTGATTTAAGGGAGGCTTTGCAAAAGGTTTTTGCATAAAAAATTTGTAAAAATCTTTTTACTATATTTGTTGGTTTTTATTTATTTTAGTAAATTTTTGGTGCTACGATGATTTTATAATGGTTTGTAAATTTATTTTTGACTGACATGATGTTAGTTTTTTTTATTGTTTGTGTTTATCGATAATTGTTAGTTAAAAATAAAAATGAAATTATTTAATAGTGATTTTCCTAGATTGAACGCTTTTTCAGAAGAAATTGTGTCGGCTCCGGAGAAATTTGGTTTGGCATTGGTTGATATAGCTGAATCGAAAGAGATTTTGCTGTTTGTCGAACATGAAAATTTTGAGGCAGCTGAAGTTTACAAGGATACTGTAGGAATCAGTTCAATCAAGATTTTAACGGTTAATAATCCTATTGAAGCAGCTGAGGAGACTGGAAGTGGGGTTATGCCGATTTTTTTAAAAAGTGCAATTGATCCAAATTTGAAGGAAATGATGTTTAATAATAGATATGGTGAGCAGCTTTTTGCGGATCATCATTATATGCCTCTTGATGAAATGCAATTGGCGGCTTCCAAAGGTGTTTGGAAAAATATATCTCAAGGAAAATTCAAGTTGGCTTCGCATCCTTCTCCAAGATCTCTAACTGCGTTATGGGAAAAGGCCGGAATTATTGAGTGGGAGAAGGCCACATCTAATTCGGCTGCTGCAGATATGGTGGAGGCGGGGGAGGCAGATTTGTGTATTACAACTGAATCCGGTCGGCTCAGATCAAAATTGGAGAAAGTTTTTTCATTTGGTAGACCTTTAATGATATTTACAATTGGCACTTCTTTGAGGCAAGATGAAATTAAAAGATATATAAAAATTTAAGATATGGCTAAAATCCAAGAAAGAAAACTACAATTTCAGAAAAAATGTGACGTTAAGGAATTTTTTGTTAAAGAAAATCCTTTAATCGGTATTCATGGGATTAAGGGAGCTTTTACCGAACAAGCATTGTATCGATTAACTCAGGAAGAATTGGAAATAAAAGAGTCGGATTATTCCACGAAAGAACTTGTGCACTCGGAAAATGTTCTAAAGTCTGTGACTGAAGGCGATATTGATTTGGGTATTTTTGCCTTTGCAAATTCAAGATCGGGGGGATATTTGGCATCAATAAATGCTATGGGTAAATATAATTATCGTTTAGTGGCGCTGTTTGGAATGCCGATTAATATGTGTTTGATTGTTCATCCTGACACTGATTCTAAGGATTTGGTTGAGTTTAGGGGGCACCCTGTCGCAATGACTATGTGTAGAGATAATTTAAGAGAAAAATATTCGCATATTCCCATGAATCCCGATACGGATGAAATGGATACTGCCTTGTCTGTGGAGCTTTTAATGAAAGGTGAATTACCAAAAAATGTTGGAGTTTTTGCTTCTGAGCGTGCGGCTCAAATTTATGGCGCAAAAGTTTTAGAAAATGGAATTCATGATGATCCGAATAATACTACGTTTTTTGCATTAGTAACCAAATCATAATGGAAAACAAGCCAAAAATTGGAATTATGGGATTAGGCACTTTTGGAAAATGTTTGTATAGGTGGCTTTCAGAAGAATATCATGTGGAAGCTTTTACGCGCAGTCTTAGGGGCGCAACTTGTCAGACGATGGAAGAGCTTGTTTCTAAAGTTGATATTATTTTTCTATGTGTGCCGATTGGCAAATTTGAAGAAATTTTGAAACAAATAATACCTCTTTTAAGACCGGGTCAAATGATTGTTGATGTGTGTAGTGTGAAAGTGAAACCGGTTGAATGGATGGTTAAAAATCTTCCTGATAATATAAAAATTTTGGCAACACATCCTATGTTCGGGCCCCAATCGGCTGCAGAATCACTTGAAGGATTGAATTTTATGTATTCAAGAATTCGTTGTGAGGAAAATGATATTGTTTGGCTTTTAGATTTTTTGAATAAATATAAATTGAATATTGCTGAGATGACGCCTGAAGAACATGATAGGATTGCTGCCAGAACTCAAGCACTCTCATTTTTTGTGGGTCATTTGTTGAAGCGAGGAGGTCTTCCAAAAACTTCTATTGATACAACTCAATATCGAATGCTTGCAAATTTTTCTGATCAGATTTGTGAAGACACTGAAGAGCTTTTTGAAGATTTGCTGAAATATAATCCTTATGCAAAAGATGTGATAAGTGAATTTGTTGAAAATGCGAATCAATTGTTTAATGAAAGGTTTTGATGGAGAAAGTTATTGCAACTAGTTAGAAAGATTTTCTTATACAAAGCAGATTATGTCCGAAAATGGTGCAGTCTGTTTTTGGTTTAGAGTTTAAGGAAAGGGTGTTTAGATGATGGTTGAAGATGGAGCGTTGAGGAGGTATATTCGGAGCCTGCTGAGGTGGGTGAATTTGCTTTTGGTAGAGAGGTTTATGAAGAGTTGAGACATCAGTATGATCTGTAGTTTTTGTTTGTTATAACTTAAAAATGGAGCCACAGACCGGGATTGAACCGGTGACCTCACCCTTACCATGGGTGCGCTCTACCAACTGAGCTACTGCGGCTGATTGTTTACGTTAATTGCCAAGGATAGTTTGGTTGCTTTGATCTTGATCGCGCTTGCGCCTGTGATTTCGCTGCGCGGCCGGCAACTGAGCTACTGCGGCAATTTGCTATTTATATTGGTCCAAATCAAATGTTGTCTTTAGTCTATTTTTATAGGTCGTCCAGCTTCTGCGGACGACTTCTTCGCGATTTGGACTGCTGCGGCTGCAAATCTTGTTTTATGATTTGAATATCTTCGGAAATAAATCAAAATTTTGCGTCGAAATCTTATCATATTTTTTGGGCATTGCAATTTATTTTGTTTGAGTAGCTTGGATTGGTATGATGCTTTTTTATATTGTTTTAATTTTTTACTGATAGGTTGAGATTGTTTTGGCCAAAACCACTATACTTAACCAAAGAAAATGAAAAATAAAATAAATGGTTTGCTTGTGATGATGCTATTCGTGTTTTCAGTTGCACATGTGCAGGCGCAAAGTTTTGATTCGAGTGTTGTTATAAATGAAGTGGCGTGGGCGGGGACCGAAAGCTCATCTTCAGATGAGTGGATAGAGTTATATAATTCAACTTCAGCTTCTATTGATTTAAGTGGGTGGTCACTTTGGGATGACGATTCAGAAGTTTTTACTTTCGGTGTTCAGGAAATTCCAGCATATGGATACTTGCTAATTGAAGATTCTGAAACAGCGACAGCTGTGGATGCGGATTTGATTATCGGTCTTTCTTTAGCCAATTCGGGTGATGTTTTGGAGCTTAAAGATGCATCAGGAAATATTGTTGATGTCGTTAATGCAAGCGGAGGAGCTTGGTATGCAGGATCTTCAACAGATTATTCCACAATGGAAAGAATTGATGCTGCAATTGGAGATGTGGAGGGAAATTTTGATAGTTCACTGGCAAATGGTGGTACGCCGAAAGCAATAAATTCTCTAAGTGATATTCCATCCGGAACAGCGGTAATTGAATTGAATAATCAAATAATTGGTGATCAACTTGAAGTGATTATTGCGGGAAAAAATATGAATGAAGTATTCTCTTATGGTTTCAATTTAAACTATAATGATGCAGCTTTAAATTTTGTGGGAGCGACTAAGGGTGATTTTTTATCAGAATCTGAAAGTGTTGATACAAGTTTTTTAATTGAATTGAAGAATGGAGTTGAAGGGGAATTGGTAATTGCTGAAGCTCGAATGCAAGATCAAAAAGCTGTTGTGTCAGGTGATGGTGATTTGGTGGTTTTGACTTTTGATGTGATATCTGACGACAATTATAATTTTGTTTTTGATTCGTCTTCGTTTGTTTCCGGTTTGAATGGAGATTTGTCGGTGGTTTTTGATGTTGATGGTGATTCTGTTCCTTCAGAGCTGACAGGTTTGAAAGTTGAGGAAGGTGAAGAGCGTTATCGGTTAAAATTAAGCTGGGATGACAAAGGAGCCGATAATTATCTTGTCTATAGAAGAAATCAATTGGGAGATTTTGTTGAGCTTGGTCAAGTGACAGAAAATCAATTTGTGGATGATTTGATGCTTATTCCGGGAATAAACTATGAATATCAAGTTATAGCAATGAATTCCAATCAAGAAGATGGT
>WJLA01000024.1 GCA_014728765.1 Candidatus Peregrinibacteria bacterium | reverse complement strand
TTTTAAAATAAATGCAAATTATTTATTTTTTTTATCACTCACATGAAGTTGATATACAATTTCAGCTCCGAACAAAAATATTTGTGTTGAAAAAAATATCCAATAAAGAACTGCCACTATTGAAGCGGCGGCACTATACAATTGCAACACTCCACTTAAATCAAAAAAGATAGATATTAAATATATTCCTATCTGTAACAAAATTGCCGCAATCAAACCCCCGATTAGAACATGCTTCCAATCAATACTGATTTTGGCAAACAATTTATATACTCCGGCAAATATTCCGGTAATAATAATTGTTGAAAAAACAAGCTGAGAATAATAACTGGGCAAATCAATATATTCTCTAATCCAATCACCCAAGAGAGTGAAAAATGTTTGTGCAAAAATCACCAAAAACAAAATTATTCCCGATGACAACACCATTAAAAATGGTAATAAGCTATTTCTAAAAAATTTTTTAAAACCATGCAATTCTATATCTTTAGTCTTAAAAATCCTATTCAATGCATTTTTTATTTGAACAAAAAGACCGCTGGAAATAAAAAACAAAATCACCACACTTATTAAAATCGCCCAAATACTGGAAGATGTGGTAAAAGTATTTTCAAAAACATTAACCCAAAACGGCACCTTATCATCGCCAATAACCTTGCTCATATTTTCGAATAACCAATCCTTGGCTATTGTTCTATCATAAAAAATACCGGCTATTCCCACAGCTATCACAGCGATTGGAATCAATGAAAAAGTTGCATAAAAAGAAATAGCGGCAGCCAATTGATCAACTTCATCTTTTTGAAAGTGTTTAAAAAGACTTGTCCAAAATTTAAGATATTTCTTCATATTCGGAAAATTATTGTTTTATTGAATCATAAACGTTAATGTGTAAAAGTCATAATTTTTTTTCCAAATGAATATTGCAATTATTTACGGGTCGGTCAGAAACAACAGACAAGGCATCAAAGCGGCTCGATTTATTGAAAAAAAACTTAAAAAAAAGGAATATAAAACAACTTTGATTGATCCTTTGGAAATTGAAATACCTCTTCTTCACAAGGTTTACAAAGAATACGAAGCAGACAATGCACCTGAAAACTTAAAAAAAATCCATCAAATTCTAAAAGAAGCGGATGGATTTGTTATCGTGTCAGCAGAATACAATCACACACCTCCACCTGCACTGATCAATATAATCGACCATTTTTTACCTGAATTCTTATATAAACCATCCGGCATAGTGACTTATTCTGCCGGACCATTCGGTGGAGTGCGTTCATTGCACACTCTCAGATCATTAATGGCTGAAGTCGGAGCCCCTTCAATCCCGACTGCTTTTCCAATTTCCAAAGTTCAAGACGCTTTTGACGAAGAAGGAAATGCAATTGAAAAAGCTTATAATGAAAGGGTTGAAAAATTTTTAAAAGAATTTGATTGGTATCTGAACGCATTAAAAAATCATAGACAAACTAACCCCATGTAAATGGAAAATTCAATTATTTACGCTCAATTTATTGGAATAATTTTCAGCATTATCGGTGCAGGTATTCTACTTAACTATAATTTCTATCGAAAACTTGCAGAAACAATGGATGATTATCCACCGGTTATTTTTGTGGTCGGAATAGCCGGCACTATATTAGGTTTATTTATGGTAAACGGACATAACATTTGGTCAGGCGAAATCTGGCAAATATTAATCACAATTATAAATTGGATCATCCTTATTACCGGTATAATAACTCTGGCTGTCACGCCTTTAACTCTTTACATTGTCAAACTTTGGAAAAATAATTCAAAAGTGGTTTTGGCTGAAGGATCAGTAGTTTTGATTACAGGTCTGGTTTTATTGTATTTCGGATATTTGGCACAGTGAAAAAACTTACAAACTATAATAAATCATTCTTTTTAATGTATCTCCACTCTCCGACTTGTAGATTTCCAAGCTCCATTTTACCAAATCTGACTCTCTTCAAACTAACAACTTGATAGCCAAGCTTTTCACACATTCTTCTTATCTGTCTATTCCATCCTTGAACTAAGGTTATCAAAAAACCTTTATGCCCATGTTTTTTTACATGGGCGGGCAAAGTTTTACCCTCATCAAGCCTCACCCCTTCTGACATTTTTTGCAAAAAAACAGGAGTTACATTTTCTTTAACAACAACCAAATATTCTTTTTCAATTTTATTTTCCGCTTTCGATAAAAGATTAACCACATCACCATCATTCGTGCAAATCAAAAGACCTGTTGAATTAACATCAAGTCTTCCTACTGCAAATAATCTTTTCTCAATATCAATATAATCCCTTGCTTTGTTAGTAGCATTTTCAGCGTCTGTTACTATCACGCCGTAAGGCTTATGAAAAGCAATATAAACTTTATCTTGATCATTCCTGATCAATTTTCCATCTACAAAAACTTCTTGACCATCCTCAACCCGATCACCTTGGATGGCAATTTTACCATTTATTTTAACTTTACCTTGCTCAATCAATTGATCAGCGCTTCTTCTAGAGCATAAACCTGTGGAAGCAATGTATTTATTAATTCTCATTGATGGAATTTACTTTATTATTACATTTATTAGTAGTATATTTTAGTTAGAAATAGCAAAAGAATTTTGAATAAAAAGAAAATACTTATCATAGTAACTGTTTCAATACTACTAATTATAGTAGGAGTATTAGCAATTCAAAGAAATGCTAACGCACCGGCCCCCGAATTTTATGGTAATGATAATATAAAAATTACCTATCCTTTACCGGGTGAAACAGTCAGTTCACCGCTAAGAATAACTGGTAGTGCCGAGTCCATTTGGTTTTTTGAGGCTTCATTCCCGGTGACACTTAAAAATTCACAAAATCAAATTATCACTCAATCAGTAGCACAAGCTAAAGAAAACTGGATGCAAGAAGGAATGATAGAATTTGAAGCAACATTGGATTTTGATACTTCAGAGATTGAAAACAGTGAAGTTATCTTATTACTAGAAAACGCCAATCCGTCAGGACTACCGGAAAATGCGAAAAGTATAGAATACAAAATTTTCATTAATTAATTTGACTTTTCTTTAATATATGCCTAAAGTGAACTTGTAGGCTTCCGTTGTTATAGTGAAAATGACTAAATGTGCACAGTTTGGTAACCATTACGCTTTTAAACACGAGGTTTGCGTGTTTATTTAATTTTACATTTATGTCAAAGAAATTATTTGTAGGTAACCTCAATTGGAAGGTTACAACTGAGCAACTTCAAGAATTGTTTGAAGAATTCGGACAAGTTGAAGATGCTGTTATTATCCTTGATCCTCAAAGAAGATCAAAAGGATTCGGTTTTGTTACTTTCGCTAACGACGAAGATGCTGACAAAGCCATCTCTGAATTACATGAAAAAGAATTTGAAGGTAGAAATATGATTGTTAACGAAGCAAGACCTCCAAAACCAAGAGACTAAATCATTAAAAAAGCGGTCTGTGTGCAAACCGCTTTTTTTTAATTGTGCAAATTTTATTCAGTGAATTTTAGATAAACTTCCACAGGCACTTCTTGATCAGCAATATTTTCAGAACCCAATTCATAATTCAATCTGTCTAATACAACCATCATAGTAGCATCGGTTTCTGTAATTTCTCCCTCTAATGTTATCGGTACAGAAATCTCTTTTATGGTTAAAATTCCATCAATAGTATAATTATTACCTTCAGTATTTGTTATTGCATCAGAAGCAAAAGTAGCCTTTTCAAATTGCTCTGTGTCAAAAAAGTCAGCTTCCTTCAAATGCGATGTCAGTCCCGCAGCATCGGATTCAATTGAAGGAATATCTATTGAGGCGTTTAATGAAGCATTTTCATAAGCATCAGGATTTTCTTCATCTAGTCTAATATCAACATTAAAGTTAGGGAATTCAATATCATGAACAACAGCTCCATCACCTTTTGTACCCTTTACCTTGATATAACTTTCATCAAGATTGACTTCGAGCATTTCTCCTATCGGCTCTTCAATCATTACTGAAGTTTCAACAGTTGAATCATCATCACCAACCACAACCTCAGTATTTATATCTGATTGATCATTTATACTTTGATTATTTTGAGAGGACATAGTATCATCAGATACTGTATTTTCTTCGGTAGTTGTTGCACACGCAGAAAAAAGCAGTGTTAACGCAAACAAAACTGATATATATTTTTTCATTGTTTATATTGTTAATTAATTATAGTTAAATAATTTAGCAAAGAAGCACTTAATGAACAAATTAAAAATCACAAAAACAGTTTACATAATCGAGTGGATATTATTGGCTGTTTTGGCAGTATTGAGCATAATAAAAATAATTGATAATAATTTTCTACTACAATACCAAGAGTATAATAAATTATTTGCAACGTGGGCGGCCTACATTTTTCTCTTAACAATGCTACCGGGATCTTTTTTAAGATTTGGAATTCTAAAAAAAACCATGGCTCAATTAGTTTTTTGGAGAAGAGCATTGGGAATATTAATGTATATTTTAGGTTTTGCTCATGTAGTCTTGATAATAGATTTAATTCCTTTCATTTCACAATATGGAGGAATAGTATCCACTTTAACAATTTCTGGAGGATTATCACTTTTATTGCTCACTCCGGTTGTTTTAACCTCAACCAACCGGGCTCAGAGATGGCTTAAAAGAAATTGGAAAACTATACAAAGAATTGCTTACTTAGCCATTCCGACATTGGCAATTCATTTTTTACAAACTGAAAAGTACCTTCTCACATCACTTTATGGAATTACTGCCTTAATTATATTTTCAAGTTATATTTATAAAAAATATCATGCAAACAAACGCTCAAAAACTAAAACTGACCAAAAAACTGGAATTATGTAATAAAGTATATCTGATTGATTTTCAAATGGATCAAAATCTTGATTTTTCACCAGGTCAATTCGTTGTTTTACAACTTGCTCCCAGAGTTTTTCGATCATATTCAATAGTGGATATCAAAAATGGAATTCTAACCTTGTTAATTGACACAAAAGTAGGTGGAGAAGGATCAAAGTTTTTTGAAGAATCCTTAGAAGGAACAGAAATAAACTTATTAGGAAAACCTTCAGGAGTATTTAAAGTCGCCAACACCACAAATTCTAAAGTCTTTGTCGCTACCGGAACTGGACTTGCCCCATTTATCCCTATGATTAAAGAAACACTAAAAAAACAACCGAAAACACCAATAACACTATATTTCGGTTGCAGGCATTTAAGAGATGAATATGCATCTAAAACTTTTGAGAAAGAACTACAAGCAAACAATTTCAAAATTGAAAGTTGCATCACAAGAGATGAAAATATACCTGACAATTGCCACAAAGGAAGAGTAACCGAAATCATTCCGAGACTAGAAAAAAATTTCATTAACACAGAATTCTACCTCTGTGGTAATCCCAAAATGGTTGAAGAAATGAGAAAATTACTTGTTCAAAAAGGCGCAATTAACAATATTTATTTCGAAAAATATGGAGCTTAAATAGAATTCCCAAATGAAAAAAAACATTTTCAAAAAATTGACAGCACGATATGACCTAAATATAAATATATCATAGCAATTTGTCAAGTTATTTATTATTTTAAAAGGCTCCCTATTTTTTTATTTAGGGAACCTTTCTATAATAACATTTTATCTAAACTAGAATTGTCTACACACACCTCCTAAAATTTTCTTAATATTACCATCCAAATCAGTTTCAAATGTTACAGCTGACAAAAATCCACCACCGGGACAAGCAAGTCTACCGCTTCTTGTTAATCCATCACCAGGCGGATCAACAATTGCCGTAACAGCTTGTGGCGTTGTTTCCAAAGCATCCATTATTTTTTTATCAATCAATTTGACAAGACCTGACCAAACAAAAGAATTATTTACAGTTAAATCATCAACACTTAAACTTGATAAATTTGAACCATCATCAGGAGCTTCTCCTTCAACTCTACATTCACCCTTATTTTTCCAATAATAATCCCAAGATGCTTGTCCCGGATATTTATTGTTACATAACCATGCATTATAATTTTCATCAGTGCATTCATAATTATATCCCTTATAAGAAACAATACTACCAAATGAATAAGGTTTTCCTACTCCCCATTCAGCTTTACAAATTGGAAGTTCACTCGATTCCAACGAGCTCGCTTTTAAAGAATCATTCGAAACTGAACCTGTTAACATAATGGCACTTCCACCAATTGCTACTGCCGCTATAGCCAATGCTCCTAAAATAGTTTTATTTTTCATATTGTTTTTTGTTAAATTTTATTATAAAACTTTATCTTATAATTATATCACAAAAACCAACTTAACGCAATAGTCTTAATTATCTGTTACCCAGAGAATATATATACCTGAATTACAGGAAGTGGAAGAATCACAATGAATTTCAACACAAGCAGTACCTCTTGATTGATCAGAATCCATATTGGAGAATTTTTCATAATCGACAAGATTTGATTCATAATTATCCAAATACCATTGTGCCTGACTTAAGTTCATTGCTGTTACAAAATCAATCGGTTTACCATATCCGTCAATTCTGCAAGTATCACCCTTATTATCTTCTACTGAAAAACAAACTTCATGATTATCAGCAATAGGATCATAAGCCTGCACAATTAACCTTGTTCCTTCTAACTCAACAAATCCTTGAGCGTGAGTTATTACATCCATAAAATCCAATCCGGAGCCTGCACCCGGATATGAAAAATCAACCGTTGTCCCAAAACCCCCTTCCGTATCGGGTAAAGAAACAAAATATCTAACATTATTATAACTAGAATTTTTTCTGGTTCTTGATACTTTCAATGTAACAGGTCCGGTGCACTCAGAAGAATTACTCCCAGTACCACCGGTTTCCATTCCACCTGTTCCTCCATCACCGCTTGTCCCGCCGGTTTCCATACCGCCACTATTAACAAGTCTACCTCCCGAATTGTTACTACCACCGGAAGCTAACCCTGCTACACCAACATTAGTTCCGTTACCTTCACCGGAATTACCACCCACATTCTCAGCAGTTGTAAATTCGTCACCGCCAAAACAAGAAGCTGACAAAATAGAAGCCACAACAACAGTTTTGATACTTGCAATATTTTTTATAATTCTTTTTGTATGTTCATGATCAAAATTAACTTTAGTTCGATCAAGATGATCAAACACAAATGTTTCATTTAGTTTCATATTTAATTTCGTTATTTACAATTTAGTTATTACTTTACTACATTGTAAAATGCAAATTTATTCAACACCTTTATATTGACATTTAGTCAAGAATGCTTATTAACACTGTTCAATTCTATTACCAAAATTAATCCAATTTTTTATTCCACCATCTAAATCATAAATACTCTCAAAACCTTTTTGTTGCATCAATTTAACAGTTTCCGAACTCCTTCTTCCACTTCTGCAATAAACTAGATAAGTCTTTTCTTTATCTAATTTGTCCAGTTCATTCACAAAATTTTGACTATAATAATCAATATTATTAGCCAGTTTATTTATACATCCTTCTTTATATTCTTCAGCTGTACGAACATCAAGTATCTCAAAATCATTCTTTTCTATGTTTTCCGATATCAAATCTGTTGCTTGACTGACTTTAATCAAACCGGGATTAATATTTAAAAGATTAGCTTGCATATTCTTATTGGAATCAGCAGCACAACCAACAAACATAATGGATATAAACAATATTTTAAATAAAATCTTCATGATATTCTACTATATTCATGAAGAAAATATCAAAATATCAGTATTTATTCAATCAGAATTTATTCATTATTCTTGTCACCTCCAAAAATACCTCCTATTAGCTTAAATCTTGCTCTAGCCTGTTGCAAATTGGAAACAACATTCCTACTTGCCATTCTTTTTTCAGTCAATTGTCTTTCTCTAGCAGCTCTGGTTTTAAAAATTCCACTTTCATATTTTACTGGAGAAATTTCTTGTCCATTTTTTCTTGCACTGTCTTGATTCATCATTTTAAATTATTAAACATAATTATCACATCTTTTAAAATTTATGTCAAGTTTTACCGGTATTCTAAAACAAATCTTCAATATTTGCTTTATTTATGGTAAAATATAAAAAATAAAAATAAAAATGATACTGAAACCGGAAAAAATTTCCAAAACACAAAAAAAAGAAACCGTGAACAAGCTATTTGAATATAGCACTCCAACTTGGGACTTTTTTCTGATGATGGCTTTATCCTCAATCATCATCACTATCGGACTGCTTCAATCAAATGTCCCGGTTATAATTGGCGGCATGCTAATCGCCCCTATGCTATACCCAATTTTAAGCTTAGCCATGGGAATAGTCGTAGGATATCCAAAATTAATGAGAAGAAGTGCTTTGGTAATTTTACAATCCATATTTGCAATCACCATTATCTCTTTTGTTGTAGCATTATTATTCTTAGAAAAAGATTTAAACACTGAAATTACCTCTCGAACTTTACCTAACCTTGCTTTTTTTATCATAGCAATTTGTTCGGGAGGAGCAGTAGGTTACTCAATTGCTAAACCAAATATTAATGAAGTATTACCGGGTGTTGCAATAACAGTATCACTTGTTCCTCCACTGTCAGTTTCAGGCATTGGTCTGGCTTTTCTTAAAATGGATTTTGCCATTGGTGCAATTGGACTTTTCTTTTTGAATCTGGCAGGAATTGTCTTCGCTGCAATCTTTGTTTTTGCTGTAATGAATTTTTATGAAACAAAAGAACAGGTTAAAAAGAAAATTAGAGCGGAAGAAAAAGAAATTGAAGAAGTAAATCTTGAAAAACAACAAGAAAGCATAAAAAATATAGAAAAAACTCTGAAAGAAGCAACCAAAATACTTAAAGATACCAAGAAGAAATAGTTTATTTCTTCTTGTTTATAACAAATTTTACTTCATCATCAACAAAATCAATCAGAACGTGATCCTTTCTTTTTATTTTCCCTTCAATAATCAACAAAGCCAGTTCATCCAATATCTTTTGTTGAATTAATCTTTTTAATGGACGAGCACCAAATTGATCATCGAATCCGGCTGAGATAAGATACATTGAAGCCATTTCAGAAATCTCCACAGTGATACCTTTCTTTTTAAGTCTTTTCTTTACTCTTTCAACCTGCACTTTAACTATTTCAGCAAGTTCTTCTTTGTTAAGTTTGTCGAAAACAATAATATCATCAACTCTATTTAAAAATTCCGGTCTGAAAAAACTCATCATCACCTTTTCAATTGTTTTTTGCCTTTTTTCAGAATCCTTTTCCGATGTAATTTCATTACTACCCAAATTGGAAGTCATAATGATTACAGTATTTTTAAAATCGACCGTTCTACCTTTAGAATCTGTTAAACGACCGTCATCAAGTACTTGTAACAAAACATTGAAAACATCCGGATGAGCTTTTTCAATCTCATCCAAAAGAATAACAGTATAAGGATGCCTTCTAACAGCTTCTGTCAATTGTCCACCCTCTTCATATCCGACATATCCCGGAGGAGATCCAACTAAACGAGCGACAGAGTGCTTTTCCATGTATTCACTCATGTCTATCCTGGTAATCATTTTTTCATCCTCAAACATAAAATCAGCCAATGCTTTAGCAAGTTCGGTCTTTCCAACACCGGTAGGTCCAACAAATATAAAAGAGCCAATTGGCCTATCTTCCTCTGAAATACCGGCTCTTGACCTTCTTATCGCCTTAGAAACCGCAGAAATAGCTTGTTTTTGACCAATAACCCTTTTTGCCAATTCTTCTTCCATGGATGACAATTTTTTAGTTTCCTCCGCCAGCATCTTTGAAACAGGAATACCCGTCCATCTGGAAACAACATTGGCAACATCCTCTTCCGTAACTTCCTCTTTTAAGATTGCCTTATCTTGTTGAAGCGTATTGAGTCGCTCTTGTGATGCTTTTATCTTTTTCTCCAATTCAGGAATTTTTCCATAATTAATTTCCGCTACTTTTTGATAATCAGCAGATCTTTCTGCTCTATCAGCTTCAATCCTCAATTTATCAATCTCCTTGGTAGATTCCTTGATAGCATCAATTACATCTTTTTCATTTTTCCAATGCAACTCCAATTCTTTGTGCTTTTCAGACAATTCAGCCAGCTCTTTTTCCAATTCTTTCAAACGCTGCTTTGAAGCTTCATCTTTTTCTTTTTTTAAAGCTTCTTTTTCAATTTCCAGCTGTGTAATTTTTCTTTGTAAAAGATCCAATTCCGCAGGTTTACTATCAATTTCTATCTTCAAAACACTGGCAGCCTCATCCATCAAATCAATTGCCTTATCCGGCAAAAATCTATCAGTAATATACCTACTGGAAAGTTGTACCGCCGCTACAATTGCATTATCCCTGATTCTCACACCATGATGAGCTTCATATTTATCTTTGATTCCTCTTAAAATAGAAATTGCATCCTTCACTGAAGGTTCATTGACCATCACAGGCTGAAACCTTCTTTCCAAAGCCGCATCTTTCTCTATATACTTTCTATATTCTTTCAATGTGGTAGCTCCGATTGTACGCAACTTTCCTCTAGCAAGAGCAGGTTTCAACAAATTTGAAGCATCCGTTCCACCTTCTTGCCCACCGGCTCCCACAATTGTGTGCAACTCATCAATAAATAAAATAATTTGCCCTTCAGAACTTTCGATTTCTTTAATAATCGCCTTTAATCTATCTTCAAACTCACCTCTATATTGTGTACCGGCTATCAAAGCTCCCAAATCAAGTCCAAGCAAAGATTTTTCCTTTAAAACATCTGGAACATCATTATCAATAATTTTTTTAGCCAAACCTTCTGCTATAGCTGTTTTTCCGGTTCCCGGCTCCCCAACCAAAACAGGGTTATTCTTGGAACGTCTGGATAAAATTTGCATTACCCTTCTGATTTCTTCATCCCTTCCGATGACGGGATCAATTTTCCCTTCGGAAGCTAATTTTGTGAAATTAATAGTATATTTTTCAAGTGCTTGATATTTTGCCTCCGGATTTTTATCGGTTACCCTTTGACTTCCTCTTAAGTCTTTCAAAACATTCATTACCTGATCCTTTGTAACATTTAAAAGCTTTTTAATTTCACCTCTCTCCAATAAAGCCAGGAAAAGATGTTCAGTACTTATAAATTCATCATTCAATCTTGTTGTTTCACTTTCCGCTTGATCAAGTGATTTCTTCAATTCTTGAGTTAAATAAACCTGACCTGTTCCTCCGGATATTTTTGGCAATTTTGATAACTCAGCTTTAAGATCAGCCTCTATTTGATCTAAATTTAAATTTAGTTTTTGCATAATACTGGCAACTATTCCTCCCTTTTGACCAATTAACACCAATAACAAATGCCAAGGTGAAACAGCTTGATGCTCCAACTTGTTTGACAATTCAATTGTTCCTTGAATTGATTCAGCAGCCTTATTTGTGAACTTCTCAAAATTCATAAATGTTTATTAATTAGCACTTGTTATTATAGAGTGCTAACAGCATTCATGTCAATAATCTTTTTAATAAACTTTACTTTTTTCGCTTTAAAATTTTCTGCCTTTTTTCGTTATAACTTAACATAGTCAAAACATATTCGGCATGACTCCAAGTCAATGGAGCTACTGAAAGCGGTTTACCATCAAATGGATCAATTTGCTCAGGCAAAATACCGGAATGATTGGCACGATCAGCAACCCAATGTAACAATTGATCAATTTCTTTCAAATCATCTTCATTTTCAGCAAGTTCAGTTAACCATTGAGCATACCAAAGAGTTGTGATTATCCATGGATTACCGGGAATATTCGGATGATCTTCACTTCTGAATTCTCTTTGATAGTAATCACCTGTATATCTTGCAAGCCCACCTATTGGACCGTCCACCCACAAATTCTCTTTGATTGCTTTCATTGTATTAACTACCCTCTCATCATCCGCAGGAAGCACTCCCATTCTCCAAATATAACTTAAACTGGCATCGATAGTTGCGTCCTTCTCAACAACATATCCATCTTTAACAATTACTTTTTTGAAAAATCTTCCATGCTCCTTAGAATACAAATGCTCCAACATCGCAGCTTTAATTCTCTCAGCCGCTAATGTATATTTTTCAGCATCACCATAACTGGCAGTCGCCTCAGCCAAACTCGCGGCACCTATTAAACCTGCATAAGTACAAGCAGCAGTATAAGTAAAAACTCCTCTTTGTTCTTCCCAAGGATCATAACTTGGCATCGGCAAATTCAAATCTTCATAAATATATGATGCCATAAAATCACCGGCTTTTTTTACGAGAGGAGTATATAAATCATAAACAAATTCCAATGCTTTAAATTTTTGATAAAAATCATAAAAGGCGTGAATTGGTAAAGCTGTTTCATCCTCTTGAATCGGCAACTGAATTTCACCGTTTTTAATTTTCGGATGCCATGAAGAACCTAAAGTCCCATCAGGATTA
>WJLA01000023.1 GCA_014728765.1 Candidatus Peregrinibacteria bacterium | reverse complement strand
CATAAACAAAGTCATCTGCCAACTCACAATAAATGCCAAAGTCAAAACTCCCAAAAATGGAAACCAACTCGGCAAAACCTGAAAAAACAAATTCGTATTCACAACCCAAAGCGCTTCAACCGCCTTTTCAAATTTCTCATATAGCTCCCCGGACTTCTTGGTTAAATGCCTGGAAATATCCATACTCAAAAATCTCTCATACATATAATTATAATAATCTCGCTCAATCTTCATCGAATCTACATTGAGCGTAATTTTATACCAAGAATAAAAAGCTAGTCCGATCAAACTCACTCCTCCCCAAACTGCAAAATATGTCAGCATCAAACCCCAATCAACTTCATTCACACCCACTAATTTTGTCAGCTCATCAATAATCAACTTATAAACATATGGCTCAATCATCGAAGTCGCGGTCAATACCAAAATTGCACTAAACACATACCAATGCTTTGAAATCACCGGCTTTGTGAATCTCCACCAAAAACCAATTGCCTGCTTAAAGTTTTTCATGAATATATTATAACACAAAGAAAAATGCCCTCCAATCACATGAAGTGCATATATTATAATTAACAATCACAAAATTTAATATTTTTTTAGAAACAAATAGTACAATCAGCTCATCCGAAATATTTACTATGTTTAAACCTATCTTGAATTTGCAAAAATTATTAAATAGTACTAAAATACATACTATAAATAGTACTAACTTTAGTATCATGAATAATGACATCACTGCACAAGAATTAAAAACCAAAGGATCTCAAATCCTCAGCAAGAAAACCAAAGACAATCAGGAAGCTTTCATCACAGTACACGGTAAAAAGAAATATGCCGTCCTGACAATTGAGAAATACAATTCACTTCTTGAAATGGAGCTTGAAACTGCTCTCAAAGATACAGAAAAAGACATCAAGGCTGGAAAATTCAAAATAACCACACCCGAAAAGCACATTAAATCACTGAAAAATGTATAGTCTTGTTATCACTGAAAGCTATCAAAAAAGAGCAAAAAAGTTTTTCAAAAAACACCCTGAACTCCTCAATCAATACCAAAAGATTATAAAAATTCTTTGCACCAACCCCAATCACCCTTCATTAAGAAGTCATAAATTATCAGGCAAGCTCGAAGGACTACATAGCATTTCAATCAATATCTCTTATCGAATAATCATCAAATTCATCATCCAAAATCAGCAGATAAGACCAATCTACATTGGCGCACATGATGAAGTTTATTAACAACAAAAGCGAAATCATCAGCATGACTTTCACCAGCAAAAAATACACCGAGTCCCAACGCTCAATTTTCAATCTCGCCTGGCTCGGCGCCACAAGATTTATAGCTAACTGAAATTTCAAAAACCAAGGATTGACAACGATAAAAATATCATTACAATATACTCAAAGCTATGATGCTGCTGACACAGCTGAGCTCGGGGAAGAAATCCATATAGTGGAGATTAGAACCCTGTGGGATGCGCCCAAAACAGTGCACAACTGATGAAAAACAGTAAAAGTTTCAAGTAAGGTGGTACCGCGGTATTAATATCGCCCTTGCAATAAATTGTAAGGATAATTTTTAATACTATGGAAAGAATATACTCATCAGAATTACCAAAGAACATAGGTAAAATTGCTCTCCTCAAAGGATGGTTACATTTGATCAGAAATCACGGTAGCATATGTTTTTTAATTTTAAGAGACAAAAACGGCCTTTGCCAGATAGTTATAGACTCCGATGATTTAAAGCAAAAAATTCAACACTTACAAAATGGATCAATCATTCAAGTTGAAGGAGAAGTAAAAAAGGCTCCCACAGAACTAGGCTGTGAATTATACTGCCAAAAGCTTGAAATCATTCAGCAAATTGAGAATGTGCCACCAATTGATATCACAAAAAAAGAACTTAGTTTAAATTTGGACACCCTCTTCAATACACGAGTTGTCTCTTTGAGACATCCAAAACAACAAGCAATATTCTCCCTCTTGTCACTTCTCCAAAAACACATCAGAGATTTTTACATAAAGAATAATTTTGTTGAAATCAGCACACCTAAAATAATTGCCACACCAACTGAAGGCGGATCTGAAGTTTTCAGAATTAACTATTTTGAAAAAGAAGCCTGCCTAGCCCAAAGCCCGCAATTTTATAAACAGATGATGGTAGGAGTTTTTGAAAAAGTATTTGAGATTGGACGAGTGTTCAGAGCTGAACAAAGCCATACATCCAGACACATGACAGAAATTTTAATGCTCGATATGGAAATTGGATTCATTGAAAATCTTGACCAACTTCTCTCTTTGTCTGAAGAGTTCTTAATTTATGTTGTCTCTGAAATTTGGAAAGACGGAGAAAATCAGTTAAATCTACTTAACAGTTCCAAGCCAGTTCTGAGTACAAAATTTCCAAAAATCTCTCTTCAAGAACTACATGAAATATTCAAAAAAGAGACTGGCATTGATCACACCGGAGAAAGAGATGCCTCACCAGATGAAGAAAAATTTATTTGTGAATACGCCAAAGAAAAATGGCATTGCGAAGCTGTTTTCATAACACACTTTCCATGGAGCGATGCAAAATTCTACCATAAAAGAAGTACCACGGATAACAAATATGCCGAAAGAGCTGACTTGATCTTCAGAGGAGTTGAAATTGCAACTATTCCTCTCCGAGAAGAAAATTACGAAAAATTAATTTCCCAAATAAAAGAAAAGGGAATAAATCCAAATGATGACGGCTTCACACATTATCTTGAAGCTTTCAAATATGGACTCCCACCCCATGGAGGCTTTGGACTTGGAATTTCAAGATTACTTCAAAAAATCATTGGACTAGAAAACGTAAAAGAAGCAGAATTATTCCCAAGAGATCCAAACCGACTAACCCCATAAATACTCATTATGCCCCTCCCAGAAATCCTCAACATCGGCTTCAAAATAGACGAAGAAAAACTTTGGCAAGAAGACATCCCCACAGAAACCATCAACTTGTCAGACTTGGATAACAACCTTAGCATCCCCTATCTCGAACAAGAAGGAACAGATGACTGGAACCTCTCCCCACAAATGCTATTAGATAACTTTGAAAAAGAAATATCGCATGCAGAAAAAGTGCTTTTAACAGATCTTTCTTATCCAATCGAAATATATTTTCATCAAAATCAATGGATCATCCTTGATGGAGTTCACAGATTCACCAAAGCTCACCTCAAAAAAGCAAAAACTATAAAAATCAGAAGGATATCCAAAGAAATAGCTCTCAGAAACTGCAGAGACCAAAAACAAGGTGACGCATGGGATCAATTCGTCTAATCACTGCCTACCAAACTCCCGCAAAATTTGGTATAATGACCAGATGGAAACAATAAACAACACAGATTTGGAAAACTATCTCGAAAATCACCCCGACTTCGAAGAATTGGAAATTGAGCATCCAAATCATCAAATCCGACTGGTAGCTCCAAGCGTCAACTATGTTCCTGAATCTGTTGAATGGCTGCGCAGACCAGAGGTGGCTCAATTGATGGGAGCAGATTACTCTGAGTACTCTGCCGACGAACTACAAACAAAAATCAATCAAAACAGTGAACTGGAACGAATTCAAAAAATCATTGAGGAAAAAGACTCACTCTACTGGATGATCGAATGCGACGGCAAAATAATCGGCACACCATGCATCAGCGGAATCAAAGAATCAACTAAAGAAAAAGTCGGCACAATGGTCATCATCATCGGAGATCCGAGCTATTGGGGCAAAGGCATAGCCAAAGCAGTTAATCAAAAAGTCATCAACTGGGCTTTTGAAAAAGGCAATTTCACCAAACTCGAAGCCTGGATCCTGGAAGACAACACCCGCAGCATCAAAAGCTTTGAATCACTCGGATTCAAACAAGTCTCCTCAGAGTACGACGGCACACACAACGGCAAGCCGGCCCTTTGGAGGAAGTATGAGCTAGATAAATAATCATTCTTTCAATAAACCTGATTATGTGTTCCAACATCTAAAAACAATACCTCCAAATAATCATCATATTCTTCAAATATAATCCTCACATCTCCTGTCACCTTGATAGCCCTCTTTCCAAACAAACGCCCCTTTAGGCCATGGTTATATAACCGTACATCCTTTGGATTTTGACAAAACAAAACAATGGCGTTTTTCACCTTACCTTTTGTAATTACATCTAACTTTCTATAGCTTTTCAAAAAAGACTTATGATAACGAATCCTCATTTCAAATTATCAAGATATTCAAGAGCCTCATCGACTCCCATTACTCTTGTCACATTTTTACCATTTTTCGCCTCCTTTGATGCTTTTAGAATTGCCTTCTCTTCTGCTGGAGTCAGACCATTCTCAGTAACAATTCTGAAAGGAATACCCTTGTGAATAATAATCTGATGCAGGTAAAGCTTCACTGCAGAAGACATATCAAGACCAAGCTTTTTTAGCTCCTTTCTGGCAGCTTCCTTGGTTTTTTGATCAATTCTGATTTGAATGTGAGACATATTTTGTAATTACATATTCATTACAAATTATAAACAAAACGTAATGACAAAGTCAATACTAGCTAATAGCTCTGATCAAATTATATTATCTAATAATTAAAAAATTATAAATTTTTCAAAGCTCAACCACATTAATATATTGGTCCAATTCAAGCTTCGCGGATTGGACTATGGTACTTACGCACTAATAGGAAGCACAAATTGCTATCCATGCTGCGCATGGCAATTTGCGTATGGTGCACCCGGCAGGATAGTCGCCTCGCGACGGCTACGCTGCTTCGCTCACAAATAAAAGTCTGCCCAGGCAGACTTTTTCTTTCTCGCTCATTGCTTGCACGAACCTGATTGCTTCGCAATCTACGGTTCTCATCCCATCGAACTTAAAAAAATACTATGCCGAATGGCATATTATTTTTTTATGGTGCACCCGGCAGGATTCGAACCTACGACCCCCGGCTCCGCAAGCCGATGCTCTATCCAGCTGAGCTACGGGTGCATTTTTCACACTCTCACTAATCCCCTCTTTTTCTCTTTATTCACATCCCTGCCGATGCTGGTAGAGCATTCTGCCCTATTTCTTTTTTGGCCTCATCCGAGGCCTTGGCCAGCTTAAGCTACGGGTGCATTTTTCACACTCTCTCTAATTCTCACTTTTTTGCTTCCCTCAATTTTGCCTGCTTAATATACTCGAAAAAAAACAGATTGCAAAAAAAATCACAATAAACCTGTTCAATAATTTAAATTGCTATTTTACACTTAAATCATTTCTAACTATCTATACTTCCACTTCAGTATTTAATAATGTACGAAGCTCATCAGCAAAATCAGAAAGCACATCACGCGCTTTCAGCTCCTCATAAACTCGACCGGCTTCTACTACAAATTCATCAATCAATGTGTTTGCCTCCACATCGAAATATTTAACAGTCGCTTGATTTACTCCATCAGAAACCTGTGAAGTCCAAACCGATACACAACTATCAAGTTTCTCGCTGTAATAAACACCTTTTAAATCAAATCCACTTGCACCATCTTCAGATTCGACATCTCTGCCCAATTCAAGTTCGACCAAATCCGCACAATCCTCTCCTCCAATCAAACCTCCTGAAAACTGAAACATACAACCACCAAGCAACAAAGATAATAATATTAAAAATATTTTTTTCATGATTGATAAGTTTTTATTTTTTCTATATTTTACGCTCAAACCAAAAAATTACCATGAAAAAATTATTATTCTCAGTAGTCGCAATATTGGCGATTTCACTTCCTAATTTAACTTCGGCACAAAACACGGATTATCAAATCTTTCAGGCAGAAGTTATTCAAGTTAATGAAGAAACTGTACTTGTCAATCCGGACACGGATTTAACCGTTGAACCACAACTTGAACTTCCAACGGTCAATTTAAAAGAAGAAATCAGAAAAGACTTGGAGCCTGGTGATCGAATCATCATAGAAAATTATAAAACCGATGAAAACAATAACTACAATCCCATTGATTATGCCAGAAACACACAAATTTATGTTTTATTTGGAATATTCATTGCTCTGTCGATTCTTATAGGAAGAAAAAAAGGATTTTTCTCAATTCTTACTTTAATAGGTTCATTTTATATTCTATTCAATTTCACAATAGCTCAGATCGCTGCTGGAAATGATCCAATCATCATTTCTATCATCACAGCAATAATTATCATCCCATTCGGATTTTATTTAACTCATGGTTTCAAAAAACAAACCACGGCAGCAGTTTTTGGAACTTTGATCTCACTGACACTGACAATCTTGTTAGCCAGCTTTTTTGTTGAATGGACCAGACTCACAGGAAATTCATCCGACGAAGTGTTTTGGTTAACTCAGAATTTTGCAGACATCAACAATCTTAAAGGCTTGCTAATCGGCGCCATCTTGCTAGGTATGATCGGAGTTCTTGACGATATCAGCATAACCCAAGCTTCAATTGTTCAAGAATTATATAACTCAGGAAAACCCCATCATGAAATCTACAAATCCGCTATGCGAATAGGGAGAGACCATATCAGCTCAATGATCAACACGCTCATTTTGGTTTATGCCAGTGCCGCACTTCCTTTATTCATTTTACTTTCACAAGATCTTAGCCAACTCAACAACTTAATCAACATAGAAGTAATCACAGAAGAATTGGTTAGAATGCTCGTAGCCAGTATCGGTTTAATCATTTCAGTACCGATTTCAACCTGGATAGCATCCAAAATGCTAAAAAACAGCTCTAGTTAAGATTAGGATTTTTTTCCGGTTTAAACCCTATTAATTTTTGAGTTTCACTGTTAATATTAAGCCTTATCTGCAAATCGGACGATAAACCATCCGATAATTCAACCAATCTACCCAAAGACAGTAAAGTATGTTCGATTTTTGATTTTTCCAATTTTGTCATATTCAATAAAGCGGGGCTAACTCCACTTCTTAAACAAATAACAACATTCAATACACTGATTATCATCGGACTGACTAATATTTGAAAACTGATTTCATCAATCTCGTAATCAGCAACAATATTTGTTTCTTCAAACAAATCATACAATAATGGCTTCAAATTATGTTTAATTTCATTAACTTGAGGATAAAGATTTTTCGTAGAGAATTTATGCAAAAATTCCAGCTCCCAACCATGCTTTTTTATATCAACTGCCTCAATAACTATTTCATTGCTGAGACAATGTATTCCCTCTATTAATCTGTAAAGATCTCTGATAAATGACAGTGGAACAACATATTCGTCATTTTGCCCTTCATCAAAAGTTCTTTTTAAATACATAAATAAGCTTTCTTTAACTTGTTCCGTTGACATTATCCTTTCTAAATCAGGATTATTTTTAACATAATCCAAATAATTATTTTCATTAATCTTCCTGTGAGAAGCTAAATTTTCCAAATCAACAATATTCAAATCTAGACCCTGCTTAAACAAAGTAAAGTTACAAAACAAATAAACTACATATTTAAAAATATATTCATGAATTAATTCGGCATTAATATCATTTTTGTTGTTCATCAAAATTATTCTTGTCAATTCAGTTATAATCGCTTGCACTTCCTTATTCCAAAAAAATTGACTTAACTCCAAGTAATTAGACGATATTTCAATTGACTCCAAAAAATCACTTTTACTAAAATCATCAAAACCTTTCAAATAATAATTCTCATTTTGAGAATTCATAAATTCTATCGATAATTTTGCTAAATATTCCAAATTCTGATCAAATTCGACAACACCTTCTGACGAACTATCTTCAAAAAAAACCTGCAATATTTCATTTCTAATGTTTTTTAAGCACTTAGATGAACTGACTTCTACTAATGCCTCTTCAAAAACATTATCATAATCCAAATGATTCATTTTAAACTTTAAAGAAATGAAATATACTACTCTCCTTTTAAACTGGCAATAGCATTAGCTCTATTTTCACTACCGAAAATATATGAACCGGCAACAAAAATATTAGCGCCCGCTTCTTTGCACAGAGCCGCAGTTTCTTCATTTATGCCACCATCCACTTCAATATCCAAATCCGGAGCGATTTCTCTAAGCTTCTTAATCTTTTGTAAAACTCCTGAGATAAACTTTTGACCACCAAATCCCGGATTAACACTCATAATCAAAACTCTGTCCAAATCTTCCAAAACATATTCAATACTCGAAAGTGGAGTTGCAGGATTCAAAACTACTCCCGCTTTTATTCCAAGCTCTTTTATTTTTTGAATTTGCCTATGCAAATGTGGTACCGCTTCTACTTGAATCAAAATAATTTCAGGATTCATTTTTGCAAAAACATCATAATAATTTTCAGGATGATAGACCATTAAATGAACTTCTTTGGGCAAATCAGATTTTATCCATTTCGCAACAGGATAACCAAAAGAAAGATTTGGAACAAAATGCCCATCCATCACATCAATATGCAAAGCATCAGCATATGCTTCAATTGAAGCTATTTCCTCAGACAGTTTACCAAAATCAGCAGACAAAATTGAAGGAGCTACTTGTATTTTTCTCATGGACCATATTGTTTATGAATATCATTAATTTTATCAACTCTTCTTTTATGTCTTTCCGCTCCATCAAATGAACCCTCCAAAAAAGATTCCACAATGGCAATTGCCAAATCTTTCCCGGTTAATCTTTCGCCTAAACATAGCACATTTGCTTTATTATGAGCTTTAGCAAGTCTGGCTTGAATTTCGTTATTGGCCAATACAGCTCTAATCCCACTCATTTTATTGGCAGCAATACTCATTCCGACACCACTTCCACAAATTAAAATACCTAAAGATCCTCCATCTTCATTTTCATTCTCCCTGACTTTTTCACCAACTTCTCTGGCAATATCAGGATAATCGGCAGAATCAGTGGTAAAAACACCCAAATCAAGAATTGAAAAACTATTATCTGAAGAATATTTTCCTTCCAAATATGTTTTTATATCATTTTTCAATTGAAATCCTGCATGATCTGAACCAATATATATACGCATAATTTTATTTTAGTTTTATCAATGTTATTCTAACATAAATGGACGAAAAAGTGAATCTACAAAAAACGTTTGGCGAATATTTGGAAAAACTTGGTCATCGAGTTAAAAACCTGGTTGTGCTTGATAATGACCTCTCTAATCATCTGAATACCCTGAAATTTGCCAAAAGTTTTCCGGAGAAACTCATTCATTCTCCGCTTTCTTCAACCAACATGCTAAATCAAGCCGCAGGCATTACCAGTAGAGGTAAAATTGCAATTTGTTGCGGTAACGCCTCTTCCATAATTGGTAAAGGTTGGCATACTATCAAAAGTAATCTCTGTCACAACAATTTAAACATCAAATTAATTGGATCAAACAGTGGATTAAGCAACAGTCAAAATGGTGTTCACAATGAAATGACAGAGGATATTGCCCTTCTGACATCATTACCGGAAATTACTGTTTATAGTCCGGCGGATGCAATTGAAATGAAAGCCATGATGGACAAAATGATCAATGAATTCGGAGTATTTTATCTTCGTTTGGCAAAAAACACCGTCACCAACATCTATGAATACAATCACCAATTTGATTTTACTAAACCCGATATAATCAAATCCGGTGAAGAAATATGTTTTTTGACCTATGGCTCAGCTTTACACAATGCCATGGAAGCAGCTTCTGAGCTGGAAAAAAGAGGAACCAGTGTCCAAATCATCAATGTTTCTTCAATTAAACCTTTAAACAAAACAAAAATATTGGAAATGACAGCGGATTTTCCTTTAATTGTTACAATTGAAGAACATACTATCATGGGCGGTTTGGGAGATCAGATTATCAATATTTATAATCAAAACAAACCACGCAAAATTCTAAAAATAGGTACAACTGAAACTCTTGTTTCAGGTAAATATCAAGAAGTGCTTGAAAAACATCAATTAACTCCTAAAGGAATTTATGAACAAGTCAAAAACGCCTGGCTGGAAAACTAATCATTCAAGCCACTCGACTCGATCTCCAATTTCTATACCCAGCTGATCTGACAAACCTGCATTGATTTCCAAAACAAACTGTGTGTCTCCATTCGAAGAATAAAGCGGACAGGGCTCTTCTTCACAAGGAATTGCGTTTTTGGCAATATGAACGATTTCTTTAGCTGAATTAATATAAATTATATCAAGTGGAATCAACGTGTTTTTCATCCAAAAATTCACCTCTCCTGAACTTTGAAAAATGAACAACATACCTTCATCTGCCGGCAATTTTTCTCTAAACATTAAGCCTTGCTGCCTCTCTAAGGGCGTTTCCGCCACTTCCACATTGAATTCAATAGAATTTTCCTGATGATCTAAAATCAATAACCGCTTTTTTGGCAAAACCATTACATTAGACTGCGACAAATTGTCATTAGCTCTTTCATTCTCAATTCTTATTTGTTCTGATTCAGGCGCAGACGACATATTACAAGCTGAAAATAAAATACAAATTCCACTGATTAATATTATTTTTAACATTTCAATAAATTAAGGCCAAATATATTTTCCGCTAATTAAATTACTACCAATATAAGGATCAGTAAAATATCTTGAATCTCTACTTGAATCTCTATTATCACCCATCACGAAATATTCACCTTCCGGAACTTTGAAAAATCTTTCATCTCCATAATCAAACGCTTGAGCCAAATACGGCTCATTCAAGCTTTCATAACGTCCTTCTTCATTTCTGATGAAAACCTGTTCATCCTCAATTTTAACCGTTTCCCCCGGTAAACCTATCACTCTTTTTACGTAATAGTATTCATCATCATAACTAAAAACAATCACATCCCCTCTTTCAATTTCACCCAATCTTTGATCTATCAAAAAAACATCTCCCGTTTCCAAATTGGGATACATCGAGTCACCTTCAACCATATACGGCGTCACATTGATCATCAAACCGACTAACATCCAGATTAAATAAAAATTACTCATAATGTCCCGCTATATTACTCAAACTTTCTTGATATCGAGTCAAACTTCGTATTGCCTCTTCCAATTCCTGCTCCGACAAAGGAGTATCATGATAAAAGCCTTTATTTTCAGCAAAATCAACTCCTTTACCTTTTACAGTCTTGCAAACTATCGCCACAGGCAATCTTGTTTCACTAATAGCCTTTTCGAATGCATCCAATAACTGATCATAGTCATGACCTGCAAACACATTAATTGTCCTGAATCCGATAGCATCAAATTTTTCAGCTATTGGATCAGCAATATTAAGATTTCTCACTATTCCATCCAATTGAATTGTATTTCTATCAACTATCACTACCATATTTCCCAACTTGTTATGTCCTGCATAAAGCAAACTTTCCCAAACATCGCCCGTAGCAAATTCAGCATCTCCAATCAACGTGAACACCTTATTTCTGGCTCTATCCATCCTAAGTGCCAATGCTAATCCCACAGCAGAAGATAAACCTTGCCCCGGAGCACCTGAACTAACAGCTACACCCGGAATTCTTGACCTGGGTGATACTGAAAGCAAACTGTTCATCTGCTTATAAAAATTCAATTCATCCGCATCAAAATAACCCAAATCAACCAAAATGGAATATAAAACAGGAGCAGCTTGACCTTTAGACAAGACAAAATAATCTTGATCCTCCCAGCCCGGTTTAACCGGATCAATATTCATAAAAGGACCTTCATGATTTTCTCCATAATATAAAGCAACCAATATATCCACAGCTGAAAGAGAACTTCCGGTGTGACCGGAACCCGCATTACTAATAGCTTTTAAAGTGTTAATTCTTATCTCAGTGGCTTTTCTACGAAGAGCCGTCAAATATTCCTGATAATTCATAGAATGATCTTAAATTATTTTCCGAAAACTATTCAAGATAATTTCTTAAATAGTTAGCGTAAAATCTTGAATTTCCCATTGCAACCCCATTCACTTCGAACAAAGAAATAATTCCTTTTTCAGAATCCACATAAAACGCCTCCTCTGCATTTTCTAACATTTCTATAGCTTTTTCACTATCGATAGGACAAATTGCAATTTTTTCTTGCAATATTCGCAGAATATAAATCGCCAACAAGTCAGTCAAATTATCCTCCACATAATATAGATAACCATCTCTTTTAAACCAAAAAACACATTTTTGATTCAAATCATTTAGCTTTTCTCCCGCTTTCAATTGATCCGAGTTCGGCTTAAACAACTGTTTTTTATCAATAAAAACGTCACCCCCCGAATCCAAGAAAACTTCAATTAAATAATCCTTCTCTTCTTCAAAAGTCTTTTCCAAATTAAAAATACTTTCCTCCAATGTTTCTTGATCTATAGTTTTTCCTGCTTTTTTCAGTTTTTTAAAAAAATAATAGGCATATTCATGTGGAATAATGATCTTACCTCCAAAAGTCCTGAATTTGCCAATCATTTCCATCTGTGACAAAATTAGCGGGTATTATTTCTAACCCAATTATATGATCGAAGACAAAATAAGACAACTAATTCAAGAAATTGCAAAACTAAAACAAGAACTTAGAGGTATAAAAAAAGACATCAAAGATGAAGAAAAAATTGATAATGAAGAATATCAAGACCTTGAAAAAGCTTATAAAGACCTACGTAAACAAATAAAAGCATTTAAAGAAGAATGGGAACAAGAATTACTTCAAGAAGAAAGTTATATTCAATTGAAAGAAATGAAATTAAAAAAAGAAGAAGAAATTGCTCAAAGAAATGAAGATTTGTCAAAGACCCTCCTCAAGCTTCCACCCAATCCGGTTGACCTTAGTTTGGACCTTGAAAGCGGTCCTGTAAGAATACAAATTCAACCGGAAATGAGATTATATTTAAATGGCAAAGAGGAAAAAGTCAAATAGCTGGATAAGTTATTTATTCAATTTGTCAATTCACTGTTAAATAACATTTATCAAAATTTACAAGTCACCTAACAGAAATCTATGTTAAGCACTTAATGTCATTAATTAAGTGCTTTTTTAATAACAAATACCAAATTATTAAGCATGTTTGAATTTTACGTTTTAAGTTATTTTAAGAAAAAAATATTATAATTTCACAAAACATAAGAGTAAGGCCACGCTCATATTAAAATAAATTCATAATATATGTAAACAGTAATAAACATCATAAAAATAAAATTTCACAACTTAATACGGAAAAACATAAAATCAAAAAAATCAACAATACTTAAAAAAACACAATTTCAATCATGTCAATATACTAAAGATAAAATATTTTCATAATATGTAAAAGTAAGACTAAGACAAATTTCAACTATTTATTCAAAAAATCTAATAATTAAATTATATTAATTTAGAACTTAAACAAAAAAATGAATACAGTTGTTCAAATAGCATATGCTCAGGCAAATTGCACACTAAACGGTCAATCTGTTCCATGTGAAGAACTAACACCTTTCCTGGGCGCAGGCATAGGCATAATGATAGCTTTTCTGATAATTGGTTTCATTATCTTCATCTTTTGGTTATGGATGTTGATACATGCCGCAACAAAACCAATAGACAATAAAGCGCTTTGGATAATATTAATGGTTCTGTTAGGATTTCCCGTTTCATTGATTTACTACTTCATAGTCAAAAGAAACTTCAATGAAGTGGAAGAAAACCCTATGATGCCAAAAAACCCAAATCAAAATTAAATTCAAGAATATGTAATCAAGATTTCTTTGGAATAAACATCAACAGGTGTATTTTCAGGCACATCTACATTTATATCGTCTGTTTCAAAAGTTATCGAAATTTCTCCTGAAAATGATTCCTGAATTGAGAGCAAAGTTATTAGATTGAAAGTATTACTAATTGAATCATAAACAAATGATTCAGTAGCAGTCATCTGTTCTGTAATATTACTTGAATCTACGCCAGTTAATGAATCCCCGGCAACTACTTCTATCAAACCACCATTCAGAGCCGAATCCAACCAAGATACAGGTTGCCAGCTTATTTCATTGTCTACACCACCACCCACTTCCAAAACATTGTCATTATTTCCTGTGGCAGAAGTGAAATATTGTCCATTTGTCGCTTGTACCACAATATCAAATCCGGAACCACATTGTTCTCCCGAACTAATATTATATCCCCTATCGTCAATAACATTTATCACAAAAGCTTGTCCTGCGGCAATCGGATTATCGAGCACAGCCGCTCCATAAGAAACCGTTTCAAAATTAATAGTAGGAGTAACAGATACAATTGGACCAGTTGTTACGCTGGGACATGTAACCTCAACTTCAGAACAAACCTCTCCAGGTGCTCCTGTGCCGGAGCACCCGGCTACAATTGAAGAATCAAATCCAAAATTTGCACCTCTATCATTATAACTTGAATTGGACAAATTTGTTTTATTTGTACCATCAGTATTCATCCTAAATATTTGATCATCACCGGAAACCTGTCCTGAATAATAGATATACGCATTGTCTGGTGAGAACTTAGCCAATTGTTGATTTCCTGAGCCGTCTGCCAATGGTGTCAAGTTGGAACCATCCACTCCAATACTATAAACATCAAAAGCACCTCCACTTTCACATCTTGTAAAAATGATATTATTATCATTAGGATCAAAGACTCCCCCAAAATCGCACAAGTTTGGTCTATTTGTTAATTGCAATCTACCTGAACCGTCAGAAGAGTTGGCAACAAATATATCTGTATTTGTGCCCGTTCTCGAATTAAATACTACTTTTGTTCCATCGTTACTCAGTGCCGGATCACCGTTTATTAAAGTATCATTGGAAATGTTAACCGGATTGCTACCATCCGAATTCATCTTAAATACCTCAGGATTAGAAAAACTTACTCTACGAGTTATAAAGAAAATTTCAGAACCATCAGGACTCAATGCTATTCTTGTATCATCAGCAGAATTATTAGTTAAATTAACCGGATTGGTTCCATCGGAGTTCATACTGAAAATTTCATCATTTCCGGTTCTGTCAGTGACAAAATAGACTTTCGAACCATCAGGACTATAAACCGCAGTATTAAAATTCCAATCATTTGCAGAATTATTAGTCAAATTAACTACATTACTCCCATCAATATCCATTTGAAATATTTCGTAATTACCCAAAGAACTATTTGTAAATAAAATTTTAGTACCATCCGGACTAACATCCAAAAGAGCGTCATAATAAGTATTATTAGTCAATTGTGTTCTTTCTGTACCATCTTTATTCATAGAATAAATTTCATTATCTCCTCCTTGATCCGAAGTAAATACTATTTTGTTATAATTTGCCGGTTGAGCAAAACCAACCTCTGCTGTAAACAAAAAATTTACCGACAACAAAGATATGGTAAGCAAAGTTATTTTTGTGAATTTCATTTAAAATTATTAAAATATATCTTTTAATTATACCACATATATTTCTAAAAACCCAAAAAAAGGTTAATGCAAACTGCATAACCTCTTTATCTAATTAAAAAAATTTTTATTTTTCCAACTCATCTTCCATGTAAACGTTTTCATATTCTGTCTTAGAATAATTGTAAAGATCATCCGCTTTAAAGAATCTGGAAACCTCTTTTTGAGCAGTTTCAACGCTGTCAGAAGCATGAATAACGTTACAAGCCACACTCATAGCAAAATCTCCTCTGATCGAACCGGCCTCCGCTTCACGTGCCTTGGTAATTCCAGTAATCAACCTAACAGCTTTAACAACTTCCAAACCTTCAAGACAAATTGCCACCACTGGAGATTTCTGCATAAATTTGCTTACACCTGGAAAAAATGGTTTATCAGAAATATGAGCATAATGCTCTCTCAAAACCGCTTCATCTAAAGTCATCATCTTTAATCCTACCAATTTTAGCCCTTTTCTTTCAAATCGAGTAATAATTTCTCCTACTAAACTTCTTTGTATTGCATCAGGTTTGATTAAAACCAAAGTTTTTTCTTTTACACCTTCAAAATCCATATTAAAAAGTTAATGTTATTATTTGCGCGAATTATAAACAAGAAATCTATCAATTACAACTTATTATCAACACCTACAGCCTCAGAAACATTAGCATATCCATCTTTTCGTAAAAGTTTAACCAGTCCCCTGTTTATATCTGATATGGTTTGAGGACCTCCAAAAATCATCCCAGTTACCAACTGAATCAATGTTGCCCCCAATTTGATTTTCTTATAAGCATCTTCAGCAGTAAACACTCCACCAAGACCTATAATAACCTTTTCTCCTTTAGTCTTTTTATAAATATATTTTATCAAATCATTGGCAAGGTGCTCTACCAATTTACCACTTAAACCTCCAATTTCAGGCACTTTTTCATCCCTGATCCTGGATTTGTCTCTTGGCTTTGTCAAATTTGTACAAATATACCCATCAACTTTATGTTTATCGCAAACCTCAATTATATCATCAATTTGATCCCTGGTTAAATCGGGAGATATTTTCAAAAAAACAGGTTTACCTTCTATATAATAATTATCAAGAACGGTAAGCAGTTTATCCAAGCGTTTCCCATCCGTAAAAGGTTGTCCACCGAAAGCATTCGGACAACTGATGTTTACCGTATAATAATCTCCAACCGCCAAAAACGCTTTATAAGCTTTAGCATAGTCAGCAATTCCAATTTCATCATCAGAAGTCGCCTCACAATTTGTCTTGGCAATATTGATTCCGAGAGGTATGGAAAACTTTCCTTCTTTTAACTGTTTTTGCATTCGACGAGCAATTATTTCAGCACCATCATTTTTCAGGCCGTAATTAACGACAATAGATTCTGATTTGGGAAGTCTCCATAATCTTGGCTTTGCATTACCTTCACAAGGCTCTCCAGTAAAAGATCCATGCTCGGAAAAGCCGAACCCGATCTTGGGCAATGTTTTAACCAAATCAGCATTCTTATCAAAGCCGGCACCAAGACCGATAGGATTCTTAAAATGCAGTCCCAAAACAACTTGTTCCAAGCTTTTATGATGATAATTAAACATTAAACCAATTATTGACCTAGTCAAAAAATTTGACCCCAGAAACTTTCCTGTTTTAATGAAATTGTCATGAACTTTCTCCGGATCACGCTTGAACAAAACAGGCTTCAAAAAATTTTTGTAGAAAAAGCCAATTATCGCATTCCTGATACTAATAAATAATTTGTACATTATAAATAATAATAAGCCTTAAAAACTTAACATCACAATAACAAAACAACAATGAAAAAAGATGAACCAAAATTCGGATCAGAGCAACCCAATCCAATTGAATTTGCCGAAACCAAAAAAGTTTCAGCGTTTGAAAGCAGATATCGACATAGTCAAATAACAGAGAATATATCCACTAAAATTAAAAAAGACACAAGTTCAATAGTTGAAATTCCATTTAACATAGATGAAGATCCTACAAATGTCGAAACAACTTTTTTCTCTCAGGATATAACTCAAGTATCAGCATTCATTGAAGTAGCAATCGCCATCAATGATGGTAAAGAAGTTACTCAATTTTCTTCACCCGATAAAGTCAAACTCCAATGCATCAAATATCTAAAATCACGCAAACAACATTTTGAACAATCAAAAAACAATGATGCTGCCAAAACAATTCATAATGTTCTACATCAAATTGCCAGAACAGATTTCAACAATAAACAACAACTTGAAATTCTAATAATCAGTTCCACCGATACTTTCAGGCAAAATTCAGGAGTTTTTCAAAGCGCTCAGCATCTTCGAAAGGGCCGATAATGCAAATCCTAAGCTCTTCCGGTTTAAATATATCTTTCGCCACCTCATTCACTTCTTCCAAATTAACCGCTTCCATTTGTTTCAATATTGCTTCGGGGGATTTGAATTTGCCTTGCAATAACTCATACTTTCCTAACAAATGAGCATATTCCTCTGAATCTTCCAATCTCAAAGTAATTCTGCCTTTAAGATATGCCTTGGCTTTATCCAATTCAGCTTGAGATACTCCTTCCTTGGCCGATTTCTGATATTCTTTAATAATAGATTTAATTGCTTGCTCGACTCTTTCAACCGAAACACCGGAATTGGTGGTCAAAGTTCCGCCATCATAGTATTCATCCGTCGTGGTATTGATGTAATAAGCCAAACCCTGTGATTCTCTGACACTTAAAAACATTCTTGAACTCATATTCCCACCAAGAATTACCGATAAAAGCTTTGCCGCATACTGCTTGGGATGATTATCTTGATAGGCGGGAAAACCCACCACTACATGCGCCTGTTCCGTTTTTTTATTACGCACACTTATTCTTTTGTCTTTTGAGTAATGGCTCAATGGCTCAAACTGTAAGCTTTTCTCTTTGACCTTAAATTTAAACAAATCTTCAATTTTTTTTACCGCATCCTGATGATCAATATTGCCGGCAATTGCTATCACAGTATTGTCAGGTGTATACAAACTATCGAAATAGCTTCTGAATTGCTCCTGAGTTACAGAAGATATCAACTCTTTTGTGCCAATCTGATCTCTTCCTAAAGGCGAATCTCCAAACACCAATCTTTCAAAATCCCATCCTATTTGATAAATAGGTGTATCTTGATACATATTATATTCCTCCAAAATCACTCCTCGCTCTTTATCGATTTCATTCGGATCAAACCTTGAATGAATCAACATATCCGAAAGCACGTCCAATGCCAAATCACCATGTTCCGCAGCCACTTTCACAAAATATCCCGCATATTCTTTTCCCGTAAAAGCATTGAATTCTCCACCAACCGAATCAATAGCCTCAGAGACTTCTCTAGTATTTTTATATTTTTTTGCCCCCTTGAAAAACATATGCTCAAGAAAATGTGATATTCCGGAAATTTCTTCCGATTCATATCTTGAACCTGCACCCACCAATATCAAAACCGTCAATGAAGCTGTATTTTCTAGTTTCTTGGTTACTATTCTCAGTCCATTTTTTAATTTTGTTTTTTGTACTTCCATTTTTTTTATTTATTCCCGTTTATTCTAGCATTCACGCCTGATAATTTAAAGATCCAAGATTGCACTTAAAATTGACCAATAATGCTCTAATCTCTTTAATTTCTTTCGAAACATCTTCAAAATCAGATTCTTCGTCAACTTGCATGCGCACATATGGAACTTGGCAATCATCAAATCTATCAAAATACTGTAATTCATCAAAATGCAATCTTGCACCGTATTTATCAACAATTATCTCTGAAGCTTCACAATAATCCAAACACAAATCAAGCAATTCCAGTTCCTCATTTGTAAATGAAATTTTACAAGAATCATATCCCGACCTTTCCATTGCGGCTATCAACAAAAATAAAGCTATCACTTTGCTGGCTATTACATTATTGAATGCTTCATCAACAACAACGTTTTCCAATATCTTATTTGTTGATACTTGATAATGATAATCTCGCAAATTATCGACAAACTCCGTCAAAATTTCATAATACTGATTATATTCTTCACTATCTTCATTATCTAAAACTCTCTGAAAGAATTGTTCACGAATAACCGATAAGAACTCTTGATCCCAATACTGAATATCAGTGTTTACATAAAAATCATCTAAATAATTGGTTAAATCACTTAGTTTTTCCAGATATCCCGTTACAATATTCATAAATGGTTTTGGCAAATCATCTGCTTTTTCATCATTTGCCACAATTCTATATAACTCTTTCAAAGAATTGTTAAAATTCTTATTCTTCATCGCAACAACCACAATCCATGTATAATCCTTTTCATTTTCACAACTTCTAACTCTTTCCATATTTTTTTAATTAAACAAGAAAGCTTATTTATCAAAAAATAATGGTAAATGCAATTGATTTAGTGAAAAAAGGGATTTAATATGTTAATCCAAAGCAAAAATATGAGCTACAGAAATCAACGAAAATCAGCAAGACCTCTTATTAATTTTGACAGAAACGCCGCCATGATCGGGTTTGTGATCCTTTTTTCAGGAATTCTACTGATTCGATTATTTTCTCTTCAAGTTCTAGCCTATGATCACTACAAGCAAATTGCCACCGAAGCTCACTTTGGATTTAATGAATTACCTGCGTATCGAGGCGAAATTTACATCAAAGATTATGCTTCTGGTGATTTGGTCAGAGTGGCAACCAATTCCACTCTTGATTTGCTTTATGCTGACCCTACCATGATCAAAGATAAAAAATTAGTAGCAAACACTATTGTACCACTGATTTATGATCCTGAGGAAGCTAAGAAACTTGATGAAGAAAGAGTACAAAAAGCCATTTCTCGTGCAAAAACGGCAGAAGAGCTGGAAGATATTGAACCTTTAAAAGAAGATGAATTATATGAACAGTTTTATGATGAAATATTGGAAAAAATCAGCTCCGACATCAGACCGGTTATAACACTCAGCACCAATACGGACCCGGCTAAATTACAGCAAATCAAAGACCTTAACTTAACCGGAATTGAAATAACAGAGAATGATGTTTTGAAAGCTTATCCACCTGATATTATCAATTTAAAAAGCACGGCAGCTCAATTGGGAGAAGTTCTGGAAACTCCTCCTCTTGAGCTCGAATCAATTTTAAAAGGACGAAATCGTTATGTTGTCTTGAAAAAAAAGCTTCCTCCCGAAACTTCCACAAAAATAAAAGAAGTCATGACAAACGATGAAGGAGATAATTTTATTGGCCTTGGACTAAAAGAAGAATATTATCGCTATTACCCGGAAAAAACACTGGCGGCCAATGTGCTTGGTTTCGTCGGAACCGATGGCAATGGCAACTATGGAATTGAAAGCAAATTCAACACTGATCTAAAAGGTAAAAAGGGAGTTTTTCAAACTCAAAAAGATTCTGTTGGCAGACTCATTACTGTTGGAGATTCTGTAATTGAACCGGCAGTTGATGGAAGCAATGTAACTTTGACCATTGACCGGTCCATTCAAATGGTAGTTGAAAATAAACTTGAAAGAACTGTTAAAGGAACTCGAGCAGACACTGGACAAGTTATTGTGATGGACCCGAAAACAGGAAAAATCATTGCCATTGCCCATTACCCAAGCTTTGATCCAAACAATTACAGTGAAGTTTATGAAAAAGAAGATGTTAAACTCACAGATAAAGAAATTGAAGAATTGGTTCCGATTGAAGGCATGGAAAATACCTTTTGGCAATATCGCAACTTTGCCGCCAAAGACAGAACCATGATCTTCAAAAAAGAACTGGCCGATGACACCATTATTTATCAAAAATATAAAAATAATATCGGTCCTGAAAGTTATCAAAACAAAGTGGTTTCAGGTCCATATGAACCGGGGTCTGTTTATAAAATAATCACTGCGGCAATAGGTATAGATGATCAAGATGTTCAGCCCGGTACTGTCTTTAATGATTCCGGAATCCTCAAAGTAGATGAATTCGAAATAAAAAACGTCTCTGCTAAATGTACCGGAAGAGTTACAGTAGCAGATATATTAGCTTATTCATGCAATACGGGAATGGGGCAAATTGCGCAAAGAGTAGGAAGAAATCTTTTCTATAGCTATATGGAAAGATTTGGCATGGGTAAAAGAACAGAAATAGAATTTGAAAATGAACATCCGGGAAAACTCGAACATTTTAATGGCTGGGCTGAATCTGAACTCGTAACGCATGCATTCGGACAAGGTTTTACCGCTACCATGGTACAAATGGCAACAGCAATCTCAACTATTGCCAATGATGGCATCATGATGCAACCATACATCGTTGAATCTATCGAAAAAACTCCCGGTAAAATCCAAAATACTGAACCAACTGTATTAGGACAAATTATCAGACCCGAAACAGCGGAATTGGTAAAAAACATGATGGTAGGAGCAGTCGAAAAAGGAGTATCCGGCTCAGCTAAAATCAACACTCATTATGTTGCCGGAAAAACCGGAACATCCCAAACTTATCGAAACGGTAAACCGTTAACGGGAGCTGGAACAACAATTGCCTCCATTGGAGGATTTGGACCAATCGATGATCCTCAATTCGTAATTTTGGTTAAACTTGACCATCCTCGTTCCAGTGAATGGGCCGACTCAACCGCCGCTCCCCTTTTCAAAGAAATTGCCGAGTATCTTTACGAATACTATTCCATACCGCCTGACAAATAGAATTTCTTACCTGAACATCTTTAATAAGCAATCGAATGCTGACTTTCTTAATGTAGTTAAAATAATTATTCATAACGCAATGCTTCGATCGGGTTGGCGGCAGCCGCTCTTTTGGCGGGATAATAACCAAAAAAGATTCCGATTAAAGCTGAAATAACAGAGGAAAGAATGACCGCCTCAAAATTAATCGCAAAAACCCAAGAAGGCTCAAATTGTATAATTACCAAATAAAACAAAAATGATAAACCTATGCCGGAACAAATTCCTATTAACCCACCCACAAATGAAATCAATGCTGCCTCCGAAATAAATTGCATCAAAACATCTCTATTAGTAGCGCCAACTGCTTTTCTAAGACCAATTTCTCTAGTTCTTTGACTGACTGATACATACATAATATTCATTATACCAATTCCTCCGACAATTAAAGAAATAGAAGCAATGGAAGTTATAAAATAAGTCAAAACATCAGAAACGGTACCAAAAATATCCAAGGCTTGCACTTGAGTAATAATCTGAAAATCATCTTTTGCAGGATCTTCTTCAGGATTATCGATACGGTGTAAATGACGAATCACATTTTTAGTTTTCTCAACACCTGACTCCAAATCACCAACCACTCGTGCAGCGATAGTCATTAAATAATCCACACCAAACAAATAAGTTTGCATGGTAGTTACCGGAATAAAAACCATATTATCATAATCTTCAAATGCATTTCCTCCTTGCTCTTCCATCACACCAACTATTTTAAAATTAGTGGTGGCAATTTTGATCGTTTCACCGATTGGATCACGATTATCAAATAATTTATCCGCCATCTTCACACCTAAAACCGCTATCCTCTGCCTGGAAGACATGTCATTATCATCAACAAATCTACCGCTTGCCACACTGAAATTAAAGGCCGATGGATAATTTTTATTAACACCGATTACCTGCGTTTTATGAGTTTCATTTCGCCAGGTAACTATTGCGTCATATGCCAAAAAAGGTGTCACATCCTTCAAAAAGTCAACCTCCCGCAAAGCAAGATAATCGGAATATTTCAATCTATCCAAAGCTGTGATCGAGCCTGTTAAACCCTCATCGGGAGATCCCGGATTTATATATATAACATCGGGACCAAACTGAGCCACCGAACCCAATATATAACTCTCCGCTCCTTTTCCCAGTGAAGTCATCAGAACAACTGAACCAACGCCAATGATAATACCCAGCATGGTAAGAAGTGTTCTTGCCATGTTTTCTTTTATTGAAACCCAAGCTATAGGTAAATATTTTGTAAAAGTTTTGATCATTATTCCAGTCTTAATGCTTCAATAGGATCCATTCTAGATGCTTTTCTGGCAGGATAAACACCAAATATCATACCAATACTCACGGAAACAAAAAAAGCAGCTAAAACCGATTCCAAAGTTATTATAAATTCCCAAGAATCAACAAATTCTGTCAGAATCAAAGATATTAAAAAAGACATCCCAACACCTGTACTAATTCCAATGAAGCCTGCGACAAAAGTTATCACTATCGCTTCTATCAAAAATTGTAACATCACATCTTTAGCTGTCGCACCAACCGCTTTTCGCAAACCGATTTCACGCGTTCTTTCGGTTACCGAAACATACATAATATTCATAATTCCAATTCCACCTACCAATAACGAAATTGCCGCAACAACCACTAAAGAATATGTTAAAACATCAGCAATACCCTGAAAAGTTTGAGCAGCATCAACTTGACTTACAACCCTAAAATCATCCTTCAAAGGGTCATCTTGGGGATTATAAATTGAATGCCTCTTCCTTATAAAAAATCTGGTTTGATCAATTGCTTCTTCAATCGGATATCCTTCTTTTACATTAGCCAAAACCGACATCACATAATCAACACCGAATATTTGCGTACGCATGGTAGTTATCGGAATAACAATACGCTTATCAAAATCCTGAAAAAATCTGGTTCCTTGCTCCTCCATTATACCAATAACTTCAAAAGTCTTTCCGTTAATTTTGATTTTTTGACCGATAGGATCACGATCAGCAAATAAATCATCTGCCACCTTATAGCCCATAAGCACTACTCGACGCGACAAATCCAAATCATTTTGTGAAATATTTCTCCCCTCATCGACTCCACTGTTTAAAGCTGATAAATAGTATTCATTCGAACCGACAACTCTGGTATTTTGATTTTGACTACCATATGTTATTGCGACACTATAAACCAAAATTGGAGCTACATCTTCCAAGTAATCCAAATCTTGCATAGCAAGATAATCACGATATTTAACTTTATCTATGGCTGTCGGCGAAGGAGGCCCACCTTGTTCCCCACCTCCGGGCTGCACAAAAATACTTCTATTTCCAAAACTTTCTACCGAGGACAAAATTAACTTTTCCGCTCCCCTTCCAATTGAAAGCACCATAATAACCGCCGCAATTCCAATTATTATTCCAAGCATTGTCAAAAACGCCTGAGTTTTATTTTCAGTTAAAGAAACAAATGCAATCCTGACAAATTTTATTATTCTATTCATTTTATTTTAGCAGTTCATCGCCATCACTATAATTGATTCTGCCCTTAACCTTTTCTTCCGATTCAATTAATCCGTCTCTAATGTGTATTATCCTTTCCGCATGTTGAGCTGTAGTTTTTTCATGTGTAACCAAGATGATTGTATGACCTTTTTCATTCAATTTCTGAAAAATATTCATCACTTGTTTTCCCGACTTGGAATCAAGATTGCCCGTTGGCTCATCAGCAAAAATCACAGACGGAGCATTTATCAATGCCCTTGCGATCGCAGTTCTTTGTTTTTCTCCACCTGACAAACTGGTTGGCAAATAATCCAATCTATGAGAAAGTCCAACTGAATCCAAAGCTTTTTTTGCCATATCATGACCATGTGAATGCTTTTGATAAAGCAGTGGCAACATTACATTTTCTATCACTGTGGCCCGAGGCAACAAGAAGAAAGCTTGAAAAACAAATCCAATTCTTTCCCTTCTAACCAAAGCCAAATCATCATCAGAAAGCTCGCTCACATCTACTCCCTCAAAATGATATGAGCCTCCGGTCGGTTTATCCAAAAAACCCATTATATGCATCAAAGTAGATTTTCCGGAACCGGATGGACCCATTATTGCAATAAATTCTCCATCTTTAACTTTCAAATCTAATCCACGCAAGACCGGTGTTTCCACATCCCCCGTATAATAAGTCTTTTTCAGATTATTTATTTCAATAATATGCTCCTCAGATTTTTTTTTAGTTGCCATTCAAAGTCCTTAGTATTATTTCTTGGCCTTCTTCCAAACCGCTCTTAACTTCAACATTTCCTTGAATATCACTTATTCCAAGCTCAACATCAACCTGCTCAATTTCTTCACCAACCAAAATTCTCACATATCTTGAATCATCATCACGTAATTGCACGGCCCTATCCGGTATAACCAAGACACCTTCGGCAGAATTTAACACTATTTCAACATTTGCAGTCATTCCTGGTTTAATTCTTGGATCATCACTGTTAATAACAATTTCCGCCTTATAGAAAACAACATCTTGAATCAATGTTTCGACAGGATCTATCTTCATAAT
>WJLA01000022.1 GCA_014728765.1 Candidatus Peregrinibacteria bacterium | reverse complement strand
GAACTATGGTTTTTTATGAAAGTCCACATCGTATGCTAAAAACACTGCATGAACTTGTGGAATACTTTCCAAAGAGAGAAATCACTGTTGCGAGAGAGCTTACAAAAATTTATGAAGAATTTGTGAAAGGATCGCCGCAAGAATTGCTGGAATATTTTCAAAACAAAAAACCCAAAGGTGAATTTGTGGTTATAATCAGTGCGGCTTAATTAATTAATTAATTATTTCTTTCGTTTCTGATATCTAAAATTGCATCTCTGGTTTGATGGCGAAGACTTTCAATTTGTTGCAGTGATCTTTCCAGTCGATTATTGGCAAATTCAATTAATCTGTCCGCTGTTTTAACCAAATATTCCAGTCTAGAAGCTGAGTCTTGACGATCCTTAAATCTTTGCATGATTTGATCAATTTTTAATTCAGGTTTACTGACAATTGAACGTTCAAGCGCTACTTTATTAATTGCTTTTTGAGCATTTTTAAAAATTTCCAATGCTGTTTGTGCTCTGACAGGTTTGGTGGAAACTGCGAATTGTTTTAAATTATTGGCGACTTGCAAAAGCTCTCTTTCCGCGTCAGTTCTGGCACGTCCTTGAATTTGAGTTATTTGTGTTTGTTTTTCTTTTATTCCCGACCCATCTTCAAATGGTATCGGTTTCATTGATTGATTCACAATTTTTTATTTTTATTTTTATTTTAGTATTTTATTTTGGTGATATCTGCACCTCGATAATAATATTTTATTATTTCTTGATAAGTTTTTCCGGCTCTAGCCATGGCATCTGATCCACATCCTGAAAGCCCCACTCCGTGCCCCCAAAATTCGGTGCTATCGCAAAGTGAGTCGTCTACCGATTGAAGGAAAGGAGCATCTGTCCATCCCCATTTGTCATAAGCTGAAATAGTTCGTCCATTTGATCTGCTGAAATAAGGAGTTTTGATTAGTCTTCCATCATATGTGACATAAGTTCCGGCTGTTTCTCCAGCAGCTTTAGCGGTTAGAGGCGATCTTTTTTCAAATGAGTAGCCCAAATATTTTTGTGAATAATTTGGATCATCGTTTAAATGAAAAGGTGCTCCCGGGAATTTTTCAGCTACATCCATATAAAATCTGGCATAAGTTCTGGCAATAATCATCATAGTCTTAATTTTCTCATATGGTGCGTCAGAACCAACTTCAGCTATCCCTCTCAGATAATCCTCCAGCGGTAATTCATTGACTACATGCAATTCATTATCGTAGACCAGTACTTGTAAAGAACCTCTGAATTCATTGTTATTTGCGCGATCTCCCCAGGTATTTCTTCTTTCCCAGTTATCTATTCTCATAATTGTGCCAGCCATTGGTTTGAATTTTGGAGCAGCACTTTGTTTGTATGTTTGATTTCCCGATTTGATTGTAAAAATGCCATTTGAATAGGTCACTTCTGCTGTTTGATCGGCTTTAAAATCAGCAATTTTCCTAGCCCCTTCATAGAGAGCAAAATTACCGGTTGCTGAGATGATAGGATTGCCACGATACGCTAAATCTATTCTGATAAGACCCGGTTTTTCATTCAAATCCAGTATTTCATCGGCAATATTTCCATTTGATTTGATCGTTTGGACTGTACTTGCCTCTTTAACTCCGCTTGTTATCAATTGATCGGAATTTCCAATTTTTATTTCCAGATAAGAATCACGATTGTCAAGCCAGGTAACACTTTCTATAACGGGTGTAAAATATTCTCTGTAAACGCCGTCTTTTGAAGGGATTTTAAGTTTGGTCTTAAAGGTTGCGATTTGATTATATTTCACAAAATTTTCTTCCATTTCATTATCTAAACGAGTTGAAGGCTCAACCAATAATTGATTCTTGTGATCCCGTGGCTTATCGGCACCAAGGGTAACTCTTTGAGAGCCGGTTTTAACCCATGTCGCCAATCCTTTATTGCGAATTTTGATGGTTGCTTCAACTGTATCTCCTTTTTTGAAATCCGATTTGCTATAAATGATACTTTCGAGTTCATAATCGTATTGCTTTTTGGGAGCCGGCTTATCTATTGTAATAGGAAGATTCAAATATGTTTGAATTTTTTTAGTACCGTTTATGACTGGGAAAAGTTCGATCAAGCCGGAACCACTGACTTTGCTGGCCTGTAGTTTTATTTCCACTTCAACGGATTGACCCGGTTTGACCGTTTTTCCAACTTTGGAAGATTGAATGTTTTCGCTGTTTATAAGGAATGATTTTGAGTTACTGTTTGGATTGATTCTGAAATAAGTTTCCGGTCCCCATTCCATTTTGCCGGAATTTTTTAATGCCAAATTAAGAGTTTTCACTTCTCTTTGTTTGAATGAATCAATATTTAAAGTCTTTGACAATTCAAAGTTATAATCTTTATTCACTCTTTTGACAGCGACATTTTTAAAATTTGCTGCGGCCTTTGTTCTAATGTCGGGCAATTTTTGAAAAAGATATTCACCAGGGCAAGAAGTTGATCCTATTTCGCGATGTCCCATAATGTTGGGATATTTTTCTCCTCTAAAAGGAGTTGCTCCCAATGGATCTATTCCATATTGTTGTGTTTTTTCATCCACAATTTTTTGAATAGCATCCAACACAACTTTTGGAGGCTCAGATTCTTGGTAGTTTCCAAGTACGGCAATTCCAATTGAACCGTGATTTCCTCTTCCGGCATGTGCTCCGACTACCATTTCACCTCCGTATCTTCCTTCATAGATATTTCCATTTGTATCAATAATATAATTGTAACCAATATCTCCCCACCCTTTAGATTTGGTATGCCAATAATAAATATCTCTGATAGCTCTGGCAGGGTCATCAAGATGCTTTGTTGTTGCTGTGTGATGTATTACAATTTTTTCTATACTTTCAGGATATGAAAGAGGCCAGGTTAACTCATTTCCATTTTGATCAGTGGAAATTTTTTTTGAAACTTTTAATTCGTTTGCATATTTTTCATAATACCCAGCTTCAAATGAAACCAATACAGGTTCAGATTTATCATTAGGATCTTTGATTCGAAGACTTTCATCCGCACCCCAAGCTTTTCTTCTGATAATGCTTAAGTCGGTGTTGAGGTCTGTTCCGGGTGAAACACCCAATTTTGGGTTTGAAGCGGGCTTACGATTATTGATTACTCTTTGCCTGAGTTCAGGAGGAAAAACTACCGGACTCTCGGCTACTGCTACCAAATTAGGATTCCTGACTTTTTGAGTATCAGGTTTTCCCAGTATCGCATCCGAATCAATTTCATCAGGAATATCCTGATGTTCTTCAAACACAGTTTTGGTTTTGACCGGACTATTGAAAGCCGTTTGCATCAAGTCTGTTTTTTGTTTTGGAGTTCCTCCATTAATAAAAGTGAATTCCAAATCCTCAATTATCGGTGTCTTAGTCTGATCTTGAGTGGTCAAGGTAATTCTATATTGATAATGCGTTGAAAGAGCACTTGAGATAATGCTGGTCGCTTCTATCATTTCTTCGCTGTGATGTTGATGCTGATGTGACTCTTCTTTATGGTCAATGTCCGTGTGTAATTTGTACCATCCTGAAATTCCTTTTTTTGTCTTTAACCTAATCTCTACAATTATTTCCGTTGTATCAGGCATGATTTGATTCCACTTGGCTCCGACGCTGCTAAAATCAATTGGAGCTTCTTTTAATGGAGATAGATAAACAGTTTTAGGAGCATAAAGCACTTCAGTTGCCGGTATTATTTCCGAATAAAACGGCTCTACCGGTTTAACGGATACTTTTTCATGAGCCAAAGCTGAATTCATGAAGATTCCCGAAAAAATTGAAAAAGTCAGAATGAAATAGCTGATTTTTTTGATAAATTGAAAGTTCATTTATGCATAATTATTATTCACTTATTATAACACAAATGCGCCGCGATTGTAACATCGCGGCGCATAATTCAGCTTGACAACACACTGAATAAATAACTTTTATTCAGGTCTAACTTTTGGTCTTGGAACTCTGATCGGTTCTTGTAATGATTCATTTGTTGAATTATCCACCGACTCAGTATTGTTTGATGAAGCGCTTTCATCATCTGTCGAAACACTTGGTGTCTGCTCTGTTGTTTCGTTAAGTGACTCAGAGTTATTGTTTGTTTCCGGTAACTCTTCTTCTGTTGATTCATCTGTAGTTTCTATTATTTCATCAGTTGTCTGATCCTCTTCTGTCGCTTCTTCTTCAATAATATTTTCTTCTTCAGTTTGTTCAATTTCATTGGTTTCTATTTCTTCTGAAATTGTGGGGGAAGCAAACCATCCAAAATATACTACGATGGCAATAGCGATCAGTGCTATAACGATAAGACCACCAACAATCCACATTTCCACACTTAAAAAGAAAGTTTTTTTCTTCTTTTCCTCCGGATCAAGTTCTTCTTCATCAGCAATACTGCTTGCGGCAATGGAAGCTGCAATGTTATCAGTAGTTGTATTGGTAGTATTGGAAGAATCTGCTTGATTTTCTGCAGCTTTTTGTTCAGCCAATTTTGGCTTTTCAGGAATATTTTCTTTTGGTGCCTCAGGCATTGCTTTTTCAGGTACTGCCGTATTTTGAGCAGAAGGATCCGGTTTTGGTGCTTGTTCGACGTTTTCAGGTTCTAAAGCCTTTTGTTCAATCGTATTATCTGCAGGCATAGATTGCTCTTCCTCACTTGCTTCTAAAGGTTTTTCCGATGAAGGGCCGGGTTGAACTGAAGTTTGTTCTGATTTTTCAGTTGATTCTACCGCTGAAGAAACTTGGGAGGTTTGATTAGCGTTGTCAAAAGTATAATTTGACTGTTCTTCCGCTAAAGCAGGCCCTTTTGGCTGAATTTTCAATTCGGAATTTGTATTCGAATTGTCATTGTCAGTTTGATTCTCAGCGGGTGATGTTTGACTTGTATCGGTTTGAATTAAATCATTTTTATTTTCGTCAGACATATTAGTATATTTTAGTTATAATAATCGTATTATTATAAACTATTTTCACTAAAAACAAAAGAGCTTATACAGAAAGCTCATTTGTGTTTAAAATTTTTCAATGTTCTAGGCTGCCCTTTTCACTCTAGAAAGTGCAATTGAGGTTTTTACTTGGCAATTGGAAAGTACGGCTTTGGAATCTTCAATGTTGTCCCATTCATTATCAATTTGATCCATTTCCAATTCCGTCTTGATCCTTGCTAATTGTTTTTCTGAAAGCTTTAAGTGAAGCTCACCATATTGCCCAATTTCATATTGTTGATACTCCGTTAATTTAAAGTTACCTATGATATTTCTTAAATTATCTTTGGCATTTGCTGTCTTACATAGAGATTGAGCATATCTGATCATTGCCGCTTTAGGGCTTTCAATCAACTCACCTTCAACTGTAGCTGCCACAATTATGCTTCCACGTTCAATAAAAGTTGAAGTTGGATACTTAAGGTGAAGATCCAATTCAGATAATTTGTTATTGTGCTTGGAAAAATTTGACTCTTTTGAGTTTAATGCATATTTACTTTCAGGTATGCTCATATAAGCTGGCCTTTTTTGACCTTCGATAAGAGGTTCAAAATTTCCATGTTCTTGTTTTGATTCAGTATCATCACCTAAAGATTCGATTGAGTTATCTTCTGACATTCTAGCTTTGATCATGTCTTGAAACCAAGTGATTTCCCATAGTTTGAAACCAATTTCTCTTGCAGCCAGCTGTGCCGTGTTTAAATCTATTACCTGAGTTCCTTTTTCGTAAACCTTTGGCATATATCCCGGTATATGAACATTGGTTACTCCTTGTTTTTCAGCCTCAGCCTCAAATTGTCTGTAATATTCCAATTCCGCTTTTGCAGTTTCAGAAGTCGCAATTTTTGATTCATCCAAATGCTTTTGCGCTAATTCTGGATACATTCTTCTTAATGAGCCAATTTTGCTGGCATAATCATGATGTTTTAAATCTTCAGGATGACCTGACAAAGCAATTTGCGCATCATAAGCCGATCCTTTATTACCTTTATCGATAACTTTTTGAATTCTTGCCCTTGCTTGAGGTGTGGCCCCCTCCATAATCGCAGCTATCATTGTTTTACCGATTTGATGTTTACCATCAAGAGGAACAGGTTTTGTTAATGCTTCTTCAAGTTTTTTAGAGCCAATTTTTTTGGCAAATTCTAAAGCAGCTTTTCGATCAAACTCTTGTTCGGTTTCTTTAGTTTCATTTGATTCAGAGTCATCTTTCAAAGTGACTTTTGGAGAAAGATTTTGATCTTTAGATGTGGCATTGTCAGTAGAGTTGCTATTATTTGTAACTTGTTCACTGCTATCGGTCTTTTGTTTGGCACTGGAATTTAAATATAATCCTGTCCCAAGTGCCGCGGCGGCGGCCAAAAATCCTCCTGCAATCCATCCCCATTTGCTTTTTTTCTTTGGCTTGACTTCCGACTTTTGAGATTCTTGCTCTTGCATTCTTTGATAATCACGGTGGTCTTGTAACATTTTTTCACGATCCTTTTCTGACATGACCTGAGACTCAGTTTGAGTTGATTCAGATATTAGACCTTTTTCTTTTAATTTATGCTTGGATGGTTGAGTTTGATCCGGATCATAATCGGAATCTGACTCGGGAATATGGGTAGTTTCAACATCAATTTCCGTTCTAGCCACTCTAGGTAACCTTATTTTTTCTGCAGCTCTCTCTTCCTTCTCGCTTTTTGCTTCAGCTTTTTGCCTTTCCGCTTCAGCTTGTTGTTCTTCAAATATTTTTTTAGCCGCAATCAAATCAGGGTTTTCAGAAATTTTCAAAGGATTATCAGGTGTAATTGCTCCCTTTCTTAAAGTGACAACTCTGCTAACAGG
>WJLA01000006.1 GCA_014728765.1 Candidatus Peregrinibacteria bacterium | reverse complement strand
TGACTTGTTTCACTCTCCATGGCAATAAAAGTATCAATGGTTGAGTAATTGGAATTAACCAGCATTTTTGCTTGTTCTGAAATTTCTTTGATACTGCAAGAATCATGACATTTATTACAGTCCAATTGATTTGAGTTTTCTTCCATTGGCAGTCTTTTGATGTCTCTGATATGAGATGTTATAGCAGTTTCCTCATCCAAACCATCTGCATCTACTTTTACCAAAATGTCATTCTCCAGATTGTTGTTTTTCTGCTGATTCATTTTTTTTACATTTTTCCATTAAGACACTATAGCAAATACATTAAACAAAAAAGGTCAAAATAATGACAATTATTTAATATATTTTTTTGAGGCAACCGCCCTAACATAACCCGTGTTTGTTGGTTTAGTATATAAGAATTTAAATCCTGTTGATTCTAAATACTCCTTGATTAAGGAAATGACATTTTCGTTGTCAATTATTTTACCAAAAGATCTAATGTTAAATTTCCCTTTATTATTTATTCTTTCAGCTTTCTTTCGCATTGATTCTTTAATTGAATCCAAATATATCTCTGCAATTTCCGTATCAGTCATAAAATGTAGAAAGTTTTCATCAACCCAGAAAACTGTTTTATGGATACCAATACGGTATATACCCGCCTTCTCCAAGTCTTTTTTTGTTTCATTTCGCAAGTCAAATAAAGATTCTTCAAGCTCAGACCTTGCTTCAGCAAATGAAGATATATTCGATTTTTCAATAACTCCATTCAAGTTACTTTCGTTGTTAATAATTTCCAATGTTTTTGCATCAAAAACAAATCTATCGTCTAAAAGAAGTTTATTCTTACCAAGCACGCAAATTGGTTGATCGTACGAATTCAATTCAATTTTTACGATTTGCCCGGTATCAAGGTGAATTGCGAATAAGTTCAAATACGGTTTGTTTTTTAAAATGCGAGCAACTTGAAAGACACTATATTTAATATCTATATTTTTTTTGCTTTCAAAGTCTTTGTAACTCATGAAATAAGCTTAAGGAAAACAAATTAAGGCTAATTTGATTAAAAATCAAGCTGAATTAAAACATTAATACAGAATATGGCTATTAAAATAGTTTGCAAAGACAAATAAATTTGATACAATGACATGATTTGAAAAGTTGAGGTTAGAAGAAAATACAAAAAACCTTACAACAACAAATCAAAAACAAAAACAAAGTTCTTTAAAAATAAAATAGCTCAAATAAAGAGCAAGTAAAGACAGAGAAGGAGTCGAATTGGTTAGCCTCACTTCATAAAATTCTGTTCTCCCAAGCATCAAAATAATATCTATCTTTATCTAAACCGTGGTTTAGATTCGTTAGACAAATCTTTGAATAATTTAGAACAGTCATAATCCTTGAGAGCCCAACGCCCTAGAACTCTTCGGCTTCTTTCCGTCTTTGCTTAGCGATGGAGCGAAGAATGACCATCTTCAATCCGTTTAAAGCGACCTGGTATAGGCAGTTAAACTTCTTTTAGTTTCTCCTATACGTCAAACAGGTGGTCCGTGGCAGGACTGGAAATAATTCGCCAAAGCTCAGCAAGATCAGTTGGATGGGTCAATCCATTCAAATCTCTTAAAGCGACCAATCGCGCCAAAAAAAAACAAAAACAAAAATACCTTGAGTTTTCATTAATTTATTTTCTTCGAAAGCTCATAAGGATGGTGAGATTTGGCCCCGGCACAAATGTGCCGGGGTTTTTTTTATAAGTAAAAAAAAGATTGATTAAATTGACTTAAAGAGAGTTTTCATACCACTCATTGTTGTCTACAATCACATCACCAACAAAAAATGTGAAATGCAAATGGTCGCCTGTAGAAATTCCTGTACTTCCCATTTCTCCTATTTTTTCACCTTTTCTAACAGATTCGCCAACGCTCACATTAATGGCATTTAAATGTAAATACATCGTGAAAACATTCAAACCATGATCAATTATAATAGTTTTTCCATATGCTGCAGTATCTTTTGATAGCTTCACGATTCCATTATTGCTTGCATAAATGCTTGTGCCTTTTTCATTTGCATAGTCAATCCCAAAATGTGAACCTGAATATAAACCGTTTATGTAAAGCTTATCACCGAAACCCAATGTAGTAACGCCTGAGGCGGGGATTATAAAATTTTCTTCCCACAGCTTTTTATCAGAAGTATCAGCTATTGCACTATATATGTCATTCCATGTTTTTTCTTGATATTCATCGCCGAAAAGTTTGTTTTTTTCTTGGCTTAAACTAAATCTTACAATTTTATAATTCTTAGGTAAAACATCAACTTCAGTGGAATAATTATCAATATCCGTATTTACTTCCAAGGGTTTAAGTCCCTTGTCATTTATTCTATGAGCTGCAGTATAAGCAATATGATAATTTCTATTTGTAGGTAAATTCCATTTTATTTCTGGAACAGCTCTTTTTATTACTGTTTTAGCTTCATTAAAATTGATTTTACGATCAGGTCTCAGCAAGCCATCAGGATAACCAAGAAAATATCCGGCAGCAATTGCCTTTGAAAAATGCTCAAAAAAAACGTGTGTGACCGGAAGATCATCAAAATCTAATGATACGCTTTCTTTTAAATTTTTAAAATTCACCAAAATCTTAGCGGCTTGACCACGTGTAATTGTTTCATATGGTTTAAAAAAACCATCTTCATATCCATGAATAATTTCAGATTCATAAGCTGCCATAATACTATTAAAGTATTGATGATCTTTCTTAACGTCAGGAAAAACTTCTTCACTGAATTGACTTATATTAATATCTTCCGCCATCAATACATGCAGAAACTCGGCCCTGGAGATTGGTTCATCAAAACCTATTTCTTGATTTATTTTAAAAAATTTAAGTTCCTTTCCGTTAAAACTTCCACTGATGTTTTTATAATCACGATCAGGAATTAAAACTTTTAATATTTCTCCTTGTTTGATTTGGTCTTTATGTAAGACAGTCAAAGCATTAACTGAAGGCAAAAACAAACAAAATATTATAAAAAAAACTAGCTTTCTCATAATTTATCAATAGCACCTATTGAAAAAAAACAAAAGGCTTTCCTTGAAATAGAAAGCCTTGTTAAAATCAATTAAATTTTAAAGAACCTTTGCAAATTCACTTTTAATTGTATCTAGAGCAGGGTCAGGTTGTTTGAAACTGACTTCGCCGTTTTTATTAACAATTACAACAAAAGACTGCATATTTATTCCATATTTTTGTTTTAATTCATTTTCTCCATCGTAATTTGCTTTCAAAATAATTGCGTCTTCCGGCAATTCCGACAATTCATTTTTTAATTCAGTGTCAAGTGCTCTACATGTCGGACACCAACCTGCGTGAAAGAAAATTGCAAAAGGTTTGTTTCCTTCAAGTTCATCAAACCTTGATTCGGAATAATCCTCATAAACAGCTGCCGCTGCAACAGGGATTACAGAATCGGAATGATTCTCAGATGTATTTTCAACCGGATTACTTATATTGGATGCTGTTTCCGTTGTTCCATCAACATTACATGCTGCCAAGAAAAGTATTGATGTGACAACAAGACCCGGAAGAATTAAATTTCTTACTGACATATTTTAGGGTTAACTTTTATATAAGCTAATCCTATTTGAACCCTTATTAAAATACTGTGATAATAATCACTAAACTCAATTAATTGTTATACCTTTTTCCATATCATCTTTGACTAAACCCTCTTTACGAAGTTCCGTAATTGCTCTGGAAACGGTTTCTCTGGTAAGTCCGGTTAATTGGGATAATTTCTCATGAGTTAGCTTTTTCTTTTTACCCGAAAACCTATCAATAATATTGAATTTTCTCTTTGAATCATAATTTTTCGTTTCGCTTAAAACCTTTTCTTTAGCATCATAAATATTAATTTTTAACTTATCCTCATATCCTTGCATTTTTCCTGAAAGTTCCGACAACAGTTTCATCATTAATTCAGGACTAGATTGTAAAATCATTAAAAAATCTTTGATACTGAAGATACAAACGTATGCCGACTCTGTAACTTCAGCAAAATGAGAACTTTTTGATTCCTTTAAATTTAAATTGCCAAAAATTGAACCTGCTTTTAAGACATCAATTATCAACTTCTTGCCTTTATGCAAATGATACAAAGTAACTTCTCCTTTTTTAAGAACATATACCTTGTTATTTATCTCAAGTGGAGTATATAAAACTTCTTTTTTTTGACATTCTTTTTCTGTTACTGAACTGGTCAAGCGCATAATTTCTTGTTCAGGTATGCCTTTGAACAAGTCAACTTGTTTTAAGTACCAAATTTTATTTTGCATCATTTAATTTATTTCAATTTCTTTAGTCATAATTATGGCAGCCTGTAAGTTTTTTTGATGATTGTCTCGCACTTCTTGAACAAGAACCTCCGGGGCTTTTCTGACAAAGTCTGAATTGAGTCTACCCTCATCAATTTTGATTTGTTTTTCAAGCGCATTTAATTGTTTTTTTAATTTTTCCAAATAATCACTTTTTCTTTCAATAGGAGTTTGAACTTTGATTATCCCCTTTGATAAAGGCTTTGATATTGATGAATCTGTTGATTCCAATTTTGCTTTACCAAGTTTTTCAACCAATTGACAAGCTTCAACTGATAAGTCAAAGCCAATTTCGATTTTCAAATCTTCAGCAAATGATAAGTCCAAAGTTTTTCTGTGCTCTCTGATAGATGAAATAATTTCAAAAGCATCAAGAATATTTCCCGTGTATTCATTCATTTCCAATTTTCTCAAATCTTGCGAAGCCAACAATTCATTATTTCCAAATTTTTCCATTTTGTCATAAATCTCTTCTGTCACAAATGGCGCAAAACTATGAAGTAATATCAAAATTTGTTTAAAAACATAACAAAGAACTTTATTGATTTCTTCTTTGTTTTGCTCATTCTGTTGAACTTTTATTATTTCAAGATACCAAGAGCAAAAAGTACCCCACGTAAACCTGTAAATTTCTTCGAATGATTCTGCCAGATTATATTTTTCAATATTTTCTATGGAACTGTTATTAACTTTATTAAGCTCAGAAATGATCCATCTTGAGCTTTCCAAATAAAGATCTGAAGTTGGATCCGGATAATCAAATTTTTCTTCCAATTTCATTGCCACTAATTTCGAAGCGTTCCAAAGCTTATTAACGAATTTAGAATAACCTTCAACCTTTTTTTCGCTAAACTTAACATCGACGCCAGGCTTATTCGCCGCAATAAAGCTCATTCTAAGTGCATCCACTCCATATTTTGCTATCATATCTGTTGGCTCCACTCCATTACCTTTAGATTTTGACATTTTTTGACCATGTTGATCTCGAATTAAGCCGGTGAAATAAATGTTTTTCCAAGGTACGTCATTCATTCTATAAGCAGCAAAAAGTAACATTCTGCAAGCCCAGAAAAACAAAATATCTTTCCCCATTTGCATGGTATGAGTGGGGAAGTGATCACTTTCTTTGTCTGTAGAAAGTAGGCCTACTCTGTGTAAAGTTGTATATGGCCATTGCCCGGATGAAAACCATGTATCAAAAGTATCCTCTTCTTGCTGCCATTCCTCACCACCGGGAGCTTCTGTTCCTATATAAATCTCCTCATTTTCCTTTCCTTTATTTTTATACCAGACAGGCATTCGATGTCCCCATAAGATTTGTCTTGATATATTCCAATCTCTCAGATTTTCCAACCATTGAATAAACATTTTTTCAAGTCTTTTAGGATAAATATTTATTCTACCTTCTTTAACAAATTGTAATGCTCTTTTTTTAAGGCTATTGCCTTCTTTATCAACATCCACGAACCATTGCTCTGAAATTAAGGGTTCAATTATATCTTTACCTCTTTCAGCAATCGGCACTTTATGCTTGATATCTTCAGTTTTTATCAATACTCCTTTTTGATCCAGATCCGTTACCAATTCTTCTCTACATTTCAAAATTTCCATTCCTCTATATTTTTCGGGAACAATATCAGTCATTTTTCCAAATTTATCAATGACTTGTAGCTCTTCAAGATTATGGGACTTGCCAATGTCATAATCCAAAAAGTCATGCGCTGGCGTGACTTTTACTGCGCCTGTACCATAGGTAATATCAATTCTATCATCTGCAATAATATCAATTGTTCTCTCGGCGATAGGAATTTTAACTTTTTTGCCAATATAATTTTGATATCTTGGATCTGAGGGATGAACAGCGATGGCAGTGTCACCCAGCATAGTTTCGGGTCTTGTGGTAGCAACGGTAATAACTCCTTTTTTTTCTAAAGTCGGCACTGCCAATACTACAGTTATTCCATTTTCTGATTTTGCTATTTCGTCAATCAATTTGAATCTGCTTTCTTCTGAAAAAGCTTTTAAGTTTTCTTCATCATCCAAATCAGTTATGATTTTAATATCATAAATAATATAGCTGTTTTCTTCATTTTTGATAATTTCTCCGATTTTTAAATTGTTTAATTCATCTTCTGAAGAAAATAAAATAAACTGAGCATTCTGATCTTTTAATAAAGTTGAATTATTTAATTCATCAGTATTCACTTCTTTTGAAAAATGCTGCTCGGGAATATCAATCATAGGATATTCAATATGCCAAAGCTTACCTTTTTCTTCACGATATTCCACCTCCACATCGGAAATTGCTGTCTGTGAAAAAACTGACCAATGTACAATTCTCGACCCTTTGTAAACAAGGCCATCTTCATACATATTTTTAAAGGTTTCATAGACTGTTTTGCTTATTTCTGGGTCCAATGTAAAAATTTCTTTATCCCAATCCGCCGATACTCCAAGCGATTTTTCTTGATTTCTCATATAATTTGCTCTGTCCAAGCAAAAATCGTAGCATTTATTATAGAATTCTTCTCTGGGCATTGATTCCACATCTACTCCTTCAGCTCTTAATTTTCTTTCAAACACAACCTGAGTTTGTATGCCCGCATGGTCTTTTCCCGGTAATAGCAAAACTCTCTTGCCAAGCAGTCTGTGAAAACGGCCCAGTGTATCCATAACAGCATATCCGTATGAATGCCCCAAATGTAATTCGCCATTAGCATTCGGGGGTGGCATGGTTATATTGAAAACGGGTGCATCAGGATTTCTTGCATTTTCAAGACTAAATAGACCTGATTCTTCCCACTTCTGATAGATTTGTTTTTCTCTATTTTGAAAATCAAAATGTTTTTCAAACATGTATAATAATTAAAACTAAAATTATCTTAAATCTAAATAAATATTATTAAAAGCATTTTTCAAATTATCCTTTGCGAGGATTTTTTTCAATTAAGTGTTTTAATCGATATTTCAGAGAATCTATGACATGTTGTCTCAAAGTCCATTTTCTAAAAAAAGTCAAAAAACCACCTTCACTACATCTTATTCCGTCCGCATAAACTTTGACCTCGGGAAAATAAATAACTTTTTCCCCTTTTTTCCATGCTTGATAGCAGATTTCCGGGTCCGACATAAATAAAAAATAGTTTTCATCCAATCCTCCCACTTGATCCCAAAATTTTTTTCTGATCACGATAAAAGAAGATTGTAGCCAATCAACGGATTGAGTTTTTTGCCAGTTGAGATGCTTCATTTCATCATAGTCTACCTTTTTTTTGAATAAAGGCCAATTCCTCAAAAATGTTCTTCTTGCCACCTGAATATAGAATTTTGGAAATGCTCTGACTGTCATTGCGATTGAACCATCATCATTGATTTGTTGCGGACCGAGTATTCCAACATCAGAATTTTCTTCCATAAAGTTCACCATTTTTTGTATAGACATCGCATCCTTAACCAATATATCAGGATTTATTATGAATAAATATTTACCCGTGGCCAATCTCGCAATTCGATTATAAGCTCTCGTATAACCAAGGTTTTTTTCATTAAAAACCAATGTTACATTTTCATACTTTTTTAATTCTTCAAGTTTTTTACGATTGAGTTCATTACAGGAATTGTCCACGATTAAAATTTCAAAATCTTTGCTGCCTTTTTGCTTCATCAACAATTTAACATTTTCTGTTACTCTTTTACTTTTTAAGTAATCTAAAATGAGTATCGATATTTTATTATTCTCTTCTTTCACGGATAAATTTTAACTTAAATAAAATTGCATGCAAGCTAAGCAAAGTTTTTCACCACAATTTTCGCATTATTTTTGGTTTTATTTATGGCCTTTGCTTTTTCACCAATTATTTTTCTGTTCTTTATAACAAATATAATTTCTTTTAATGAACTAGGATATCTGATAATCAAGTATAAAGTTTTCAAAGTTAAATAGCTGAGGCTTTTTAATTTAATTTGCCACGGAAAATATTTTGAAAAACACTTTAAAAATATAACCAAATCGCCTCTAAGCGAAGATCTAATTGCCCAAATGGATTTTTTTTTGATTTCATTTAATTGTCTGTCATGATAAGCGATTACATCTTTAGCAATAAGAGGTTTATAACCGGCCCATCGTAATCTGTAACTCAATTCATTATCATTTTTGTAATGTAAGATTGGATCAAAAAACTCACCTTTATAATTAATTTTATTGAGAGCTTTCTTGGAATATAAACACAATGCTCCGGAAATTCCAAAAACAGGTATTTGATTTTTTATTTGATCTAATTTTTTTCCAGCTCCGATTTCAAAGAATCTTTGACTTTGGGTGATTCCGATTCCCAAACTATCTATTTTTTTTGTGATTCTTTTATTCTCTGGTTTGTGGTAATCCCATCTTCTTAATTGGCAACCGACAAAACCAATCTTTTTG